>JAYUQF010000472.1:0-8352 GCA_043756885.1 Pseudomonadota bacterium | reverse complement strand
CGGGGGTAGGTGGCACCTGGTACTGGAATCGCTATCCCGGCGCACGTTTTGATTCTGAGTCCTATACCTATGGCTATTCGTTTTCCGCGTCGCTGGCCGAACAATGGGATTGGAGCGAGCACTTCTCAGCCCAACCCGAAACCCTGCGCTATCTTGAGTTTGCAGCCCAGCAGTTCGATTTGCTCAAGGATATTCAATTTAATGCACGCGTAGCCCAGGCCCACTACGACAAACAAGCCAATCAGTGGATAGTGACAACCCACAGCGGCGTACAGGCCCGTGCGCACTATCTGATTACCGCCGTGGGGGTGTTATCCGCGCCTTATACACCGAGCATAAGCGGGCGTGATGAATTCCAGGGTGAGAGCTGGCATACCGCCCACTGGCCCCATCGCGCGGTTGATCTCAGTGACAAACGCGTGGGCGTGATCGGTGCGGGTGCCACGGCGGTGCAGCTCATTACGGAGGTCGCAAAAAATGTCGGGCAGTTGACGGTTTTTCAGCGTACTGCCAATTTCTGTATTCCGCTTAACAATCGGCCCATCAATGCGCACGAGCAAACGACACTCAAGGCCAGTTATGGCGTTATGTTCGAACGCTGTCGCCAGACCTTCGGCGCATTCCTGCATGATTTTGATCCGCGGTCCGCGTTTGACGTATCGGATCAGGAACGCGAGATCATCTACGAACGCTTGTGGAACGAACCAGGTTTCGGCTTCTGGCTGGGCAATTTCCACGACATCGTGAGTGACCCGCGCGCCAATGAAACCATTGCTGAGTTTGTGCGCAAAAAAATCCGTCAGCGTGTTAACGATCCGGTGGTAGCCGAGCGACTCACGCCGCGAGATCACTGTTTTGGCACCAAGCGTGTGCCGCTGGAAAGTGGTTACTACGAAGCCTACAACCGGCCTAACGTGGAATTGGTTGATCTCAAAAGCACCCCAATTGAACAGATCACCACTACGGGTATAAAAACCGTCGAAAGGCAATACCCGTGCGACATCATCATTTTTGCAACTGGCTTTGATGCCGTGACCGGCGCCCTGACCCGTATGGATATCCGTGGCGAAGAGGGTATCGCTCTCAAGGATAAATGGGCGGATGGTCCGCGCACTTACCTGGGGTTGCAGATTGCCGGGTTCCCGAACCTGTTCACTGTGGTGGGCGCCCACAACGCTGCGAATTTTTGTAACGTGCCGCGTTGCGGTGAGCAGAACGTGGAGTGGGTGAGCGATTGCATTCGTTATATGGGCGAACACCAACTTACGCGCATTACCGCCACCGTTGATGCCGAAGAGGCGTGGCGCGCGCACTGCGAAGACGTGGTCTCCCATACCTTGTTTGGCGCGACCGATTCGTGGTTTATGGGCGCCAATATCCCCGGCAAAAAGCGCATGTTTTTAGGCTATGGCGGCGGTTTACCCCGCTATCGCGAAAAGTGCGACGCTGTCGCCGCGGCGGGTTATCAAGGCTTCATTTTGGAATGATTTTATTTTACGGACACAGATCATGAATGACATTGGTTTTGTAGGCACTGGGACCATCGGCGCACCGATGGCGATGCGACTGCTTGACGCCGGCCATCGGCTGCGGGTTTTTGATTTAAACCCACAGGCCACACGGCCCCATGAAGAAAAAGGCGCGCTGCGTGCCAACACCTTGCGCGAGATTGCCGCGCACTGCTCCGTCATCTTCCTGTCTTTGCCGGGCCCCAAACAGATCGAGTCCGTCATGTGTGGTGACGATGGTCTGCTCGCCCACGGACGGCCAACTACCACCGTTGTTGATCTGTCGACCAATGCCATCGCACTGAACCGCCAACTCGCAAGCCAGGCGAGTAGCCAGGCGATGCATTATCTCGATGCGCCGGTCTCCGGCGGGCGAGTGGGGGCGATAGCGGGCAAGCTGGCAGTCATGGTCGGTGGCGAGAGTGCAGCCTTCGATGCGGTGCGGCACCTGATCGCGTGTTTTGGTGAAAATATCTTTTATATGGGCGCTGCCGGCGCTGGCACCCTGACTAAACTTATCAACAATCAAATCTTCCTGGCTGCGAGTGTGCTGGTGCAGGAAGGTTTTGTGATGGGCGTCAAGGCCGGCATGGATCCCAGCGCAGTACTTGAAGTATTAAAAGTCAGTTCCGCCGCTTCGGTGCTGGGGCGCGCCTCATTGTTTTTATCGCGCAAATTTGACCAGGACATTTTTTCTCTGGCGATCGCCGCCAAGGATCTCGACGTTGCACTGGCTTCGGCCGAGGCGCTCGGTGCGCAGATGCCGATGACTGCGGCCGCAGCAGGGGTGTATCAGCGCGCACTGGATCAGGGCCTGGGCGCGCAGGACTTCTATGCAACGGTCAAAGTACTCGAAGCCGCGGCGGGTGTGAGCGTGCCGCCTTTGCAAAAGACACCGGCGCGCTGAACTTGCGATCATCGACCACGCGCGGCAATGTGCAAGGGCAGCTAATCATCGCCCGCTAGCGCGGGCTCGCCGTGCACTTGAACCAGAGAGCTTTTGTGGGAGCGTATTGATTCAGGTTTTATCAGCCGCCGCCGCGCGGGGCCCAAACACTTCTTCAACTTTGCGTAAACCCGCTACGCCGGTCGGCCACCCGCCGTAGTGAGCAAGATGCAGCATCATTTCTTCGACCTTGGCGCGCGGAATGCCAAGGTTCTTGGCACCCATCAAATGGGTTTTTAATTCGGTCTCGCGGCCCAGCACAGTCAGCGCCGCGATGGTGATCATCGAGCGCTCTTCCATGGCCAGACCCGGCCGATTCCAGATATCACCAAATAAATTGGCGACCGTGACTTGCATAAAATCACTGGCGAGGGCGCTATCGTCCGGCACACGACCAAACAAACGAGCCATGGCTTGTTTACCTTTTTCGAGACGGGATTGTTCAGTCATGTTGTGCTCCTGTTGAAGGTAGATTAATGCGCGCGTGGGCCGACGCGGCGCAGGTTAAGAAGTGTGTGCCGGCGTATGAAAAAACGGCAGGCGCAGCGCAAAGGCGGTGAGGAAGGCGCTGGATGACAGTCCCGCTGCGCCGACCGTCGCCGCAAACCACATGGCGACCACAAAGGGTTGAGCACACCACCAGCCGACCAACCACAGCAGGGGCCATACCGCCGCCGACAGCGACAAAAAGAGCAGCATCAGACTCCACGGTTCATCCTTGCGGGTTGAGTAGTGTGCAGCCGCCAGCAAGCCAAGGGATATCACGCCGTAGCTCGCCCAATAAAACGTGAGGCCAATAGCATCAACGTGGTGTTGACTATGGCCGCTGGCTATCACGATCGCGCCTAAGGCGCAGCTTGCGGTGAGCGCTTTGCTCACGGTGCTGACACCGCGCTCGGCGAGTACCGCAACAATTTCACGCGGCACACGCCAAGCCAGTACGATTGCCGACAAACCCCACAGGGCGGCGCTCGCTGGCAGTTGTTCTTGTGGCACGCGCCAGCCTGCAAGCAGGTCCAGTCCCCACGGTGCCAATAGCGCTTCATGTGCGATGACCCCCATCGCGCTGTAAGCCAAGACCCGCAGCAGGCCCACGCTCGGCACGGCGATGCGCCGGCGCATGGGCAGATCGGCCGCGCCGATGTGATGCATCCACACCGCCATGATGAGATTGGTGATGACCGCCAGCGAGGTCACTACACCTTGATTGATGCCATGCATGTTGTAAGGCAGAGCCATGCCAAACAGCGCCCATTCAAAACGTAATACCGGTGCGGTCAGCAGGGTCGCCATCATCAAGGCCATGAATCCCATATGCGAACGAAAGTCACGACGGCGGATAGCTAACACGGCGAGTACGACATAGCTGAGACAGGCCAGCGCCAGGGCCCATAAAGCGAGTCCGAAGCTGGGACTGGCGTAGATGTCCGTAAAGGGGGTGCGCGACAGATAGGTCATGGCGCCCATCATTGATACCACGACGCCGAGCAGCACCACACCACTCGCTGCGCGGTGGGCCTTGGGGTAACGTCGTCGCAAGGCCGGTACAAACTGCAGCACACCGAGTGTCATAGCCAACCCGCCGAGCGCAGTATGGGAACTCATCGCCAGCAAAACTTTGCGATAGGTCGGGTACATGGTGTGCACCGAGGCAGGACCGTAGGTATAAATCTCGTTGGTCAAACCGGCCTGGACCTGCGACCACCAGCCGTGTGTATCGTTGCGCAACGACTGGTTGAACTGCATGGCCATCACGCCAAAAAACACGCAAGCAGCGCCAGCCAGCCCCCACGCCAAGGTATGACGCCGCGCTGGGTTCGATGTGCGGGACTCGGTGGGCATAGTGACTGACATCGTGCAGCTCCTGTCGCGTGAATATCTGCGGGGCGGACCATGGTAGGTGCAGCCTTGGTGGTGAACAAGGCAGGCTGCGCTGCGTGCAGGCCGCGTCGGAACATGCCTGGCGCGCGGCCTCTACGGTCGGCTTAAATCACCTTCACGCGCTGCGCAATCGCGTGCTCACATTGATGTGATGACCGTCATCAACGGGCACCGGGATGGTGTCAAAGCCTGCCGCTGTTGGCCGCAGGCGCGGGAAGGCGGGATGTCTGAACACATCACCCGGCCGTAGGGCATCGGCCAGCCCTGCCACCAGCGGCGCTGGTGCGAGGCCGGGACGTGCGGCAAAAACTGCATCACGACCAAACAGGCGCAGGGATAAAGTACGACGGCGCTGGCCGTTAAACGTACTGCCACCACCATGCAAGGTTGATGGATGGAATACCACGACATCACCCGGCGCAACGGCCCAACTGACGATGTCCCACGAAGCGCGATCTTTTTCGATGTCAGGTAGACGCGGTAAATCTTTGCCAAAAACCGGTGCGGTGTCATCGGCAGCGTCGAAGGCCGAACCATCGTAGAGCGTATCGCGCCACGAGCCGCGCACAAACTCGAGGGCATTTTGTTGCGCGACGGGTTCGAGATTGATCCACAACACGGCAACCTGCTGACCTTCGAGCGCCAGATAGGGTGAGTCTTGATGCCAGGGTGTGCGACGACCGGCGCCGGCGTCTTTACGCCAGACCTGCTCGTAGAGAAACCACACCTCGGGTGTGCCCCACAGGCTCGCTGCGAGGTCGGGGATGGCGGTATCCACCAGCAGTTCGCGATAGGCAAGTGCGGCGGCGGGATTGCAGAGATCCTGATAAAAAGCGCCGTCGCTGCCGGCGTACATCATGCAGCCCGACGGTGTCGGGTGGGCCATGCTCCACTCGTAGAGTTGCGCCACCAGTTGCTGCGTACGCAGATCAAGCACGCCGGGCAAATGCACCACACCATCGCGTTGATAGTCACCTGCCAGGGCTTTGATGGTATCCAACATGAGCTCACCTCGTTGTATTTCAAATAATGTGATCGCACCCAGCACGCCGAGCTCAGTGGGACAAAGATCCACTGCGGCCCATGCCGGTATTGGAGCGCACATAAAGTTCTTCCCACATGGCTTCGGCGCGCGGGTCGCGATAACACAGCGAACCGATGAATACCGCGAGAAAACCCAGCGGTATCGACACCAGCCCCGGATTGCGCAAAACGAACCAGGGTGCTTCGAGGCCGACCAGGCTGGTGGTGCGTGTGCCGAGTTTGTTTATTTCTCGCTGTGCGTCGGCCACGGCTTGGTGCAGGGTGGCCAGTTCGACCTGATCGCCTGCCGCGCCCAGGGTGGCGATCTGCGCACTGTGGGTGTTGATCAGCGCCTGCTGGGCAGCCCGCACTTGCAACGGATAAGTCATATTGGGCGAGACCAGCACCAGGCCAATAGCCACCGTGGTGCCCACCACCAGACCGGCCACCACGCCGCCGGTATTGCAGCGCCGCCAGTAGAGGGTGAGCAGGATGACCGGCAGGTTGGCCGACGCTGCGACTGCAAACGCCAGCGCCACCAGGTGAGCAACGTTCTGACCCTGAGCCGCAATACCGATCACGATCGCTAATGCACCGACGATCAATGAGCAGATCCGGGCGGCGCGGGTTTCCTGCGCGTCGGTGGCGTGCTCACCCTTAATCACGCCGACCCAGATGTCATGACTCATGGCCGAGGCGGCCGCTAATACCAGCCCCGCCACCACCGCAACGATGGTGGCAAAGGCCACCGCAGCCACAAAAGACAACATCAGATTGCCGAGCAAAGAATCGGGCCCACCGCCTAATAACTGGGCGAGCAAAGGCGCGGCCATATTGCCGCCGCGATCGGCGGCGATGATCGCCTCAGGCCCAACCAGCATTGCCGCGCCGGTGCCGAGGAACAAGGTCAGCACATAAAAACCACCGATGATGGCCATCGCCCAGATCACCGAAGTGCGCGCCGCCTGGGCCGACGGCACGGTGAAAAAGCGCATGAGAATATGGGGCATACCGGCCGTGCCAAACACCAGCGCCATGCCCAGTGAGATCTGATCGATGGGATTTTTGAGATACAGACCGGGTTCGAGAAAGCGTCGGCCAAGTTCTGCGCCGCTAAGTGAGCTCGCTTGGGTGCCGAGCAGCTGTGCAACCCGGGCCTGGACCTTGCTATCGTCGAGAACCGCTTGAAAATATTGGGGCCCGCCAAAGCCATACCGTTGCCAGACAAAAAACACCATCACCAGCGATGCGATCACCAGCAATACCGCCTTGATGATCTGCACATAAGTAGTGGCGACCATACCGCCAAATAAAACATAACCGAGCATCAGGATCCCGACCGCGATCACCGAGTACTCGTAATCAATGCCGATCAGGGTTTTCACCAGCACGCCGCCACCGACCATCTGCGCGGTGAGATAAAACGTCGCGACGGTGATGGTGGAGAGCGCCATACAGGCACGCACGGTACGGGGATTATTGCGAAACGCGAGGATGTCGCCCATGGTGTAACGGCCGATGTTGCGACACGGCTCGGCGATCACCAGCAACACGGTGATATAGGCCACCAACCAGCCCACCGAGTACATAAACCCATCGTAGCCGTATAAAGCGATGAGGCCGGCGATGCCAAGGAAGGACGCTGCCGAGAGATAATCACCTGCAATCGCCCAACCATTCTGCAGGCCACTGATACCACCACCGGCAGCATAAAAATCGGCACTGGTTTTTACCCGCCGTGCGGCCCGATAGGTAACAAAAAGTGTGAGGGCAATGATGGCCGCAAACACCGCGAAGGTGAGTGGCCGCCATTGTGCTTGCACCGCTTGTGCCCAGGCGGAGTTGCTGAGCAGCGCGAGTAATAGGCCGATGGTGAGCCTTGCTCGCGCAGGGCAGGCGCGGTAAGTGCGAGGTGCCGGCATCATGCGCGACGCGCCTTCTGGGTTATGGCCGCCGCCATAGCATCAAAACGTGCGGCACGGCGTGCATAAAGCCACGCCACTGCCCACGCCACCAAAAACTGTGAGAGCGCAAATAACAGCCCGACATTGATCGGCCCCCACACCGGCCGACGATACAGATCGGTGAAATAGGCGGCGCCCAGCGGCAACAAAAAATAATAGCTGACGGCAAAGGCCATCAGACCCCACAGGAAGCGCGTTTTTTGCGTATGGAGATCCTGGAAATCCGGGTCAGCATGAATCGCTGCCCAAGGGTCGGTGTCGCGCTGCACGTAAACGTCCTCTGCCAGGTGGTCGCGCCCGCAGCCTACAGGATTTTGCCACTACTCGGGTTCGTGTCGCGGCGCTCGGCAGATTGTCCCAATCGTTCGGACCGGCAGATGTTTGCCGGTGTGGGTAAACATTTGACGCAGAGGTTAGGAGCCGCCAGTCTAAACATCCGTTACGCGTATTAATCGGAGCCAGCCATGGACATCAATCCACTCGTGACCTTAGATGCCGTGCAACCTGCCGAGCTGGACTCTGGCCCGGTGGTTGTACTGAATCTCTTGAAGTTTTCGCCCGGTGATGCGCTGACTACATACCTCGAATACATACGTCGTGTAACGCAGCAGTGCGCGGACAGCGGAATTGAGCTTATTTATGCTGGCCAGCTCAAAGAAAAAATCCAGGGCGAAATTGGCGAGTGGGATGTTGTCCTGCTTGTGCGCTACCCAAGTCGCCGACACTGTTATGAGATGTTTCGTTCCGAAAAATACCAAGCGCTGAACTACCTGGCAGAACAAGCGCTGGAAAAGCGTGTGCTGTGGCCGTCGGAACCTTTGCTGCCTTACAAAACCAAGACTATCGAATTTGAGGGCGGGGAATGGCTCGCATTGTTATCAACATAAGACCCGAAGATAGGCCTGGCAACCATGATTAAACTTAGGACCCTGGCGGAAATAATCTCGTCAGCACCGAGGGTGTCGCTGCGCGGTTGCTGCAAGGCGCGTTTCGCAGGTAATGGCCCAGCCCTTGCCAAGAAACGCAACGC
>JAYUQF010000471.1:0-3083 GCA_043756885.1 Pseudomonadota bacterium | reverse complement strand
GGCCGCCAGTTAATCCCAATCCAGCGCATAAAGTTTAAGCATGCCGCTATCGAGCTGCTGAAACACGGCACGCGGCTGACGCGCGACGGACTGCTGCGCCAGTGCTTGCGCTGCCGCCGGGCTGGTACTTATTACCCAGCGCGGCGCGCTGGGCGCCAGCGTGCGCCGCCAACTCTGCGGATCAAGCAGCAATACCTGCAGACCGCGTGTATTCCAATGGGCAAACAACATCGGCCACACTTCGCGCGACTCGATCAGCACTTTTGCACCGCTGTAATGTTGAGCAGTTGTCTGCAGCAGCAATGCTGGCCGGTAGTTGTCACGATAAAACTGGTGGCATAAATCGTCGCCCGCTGGAAATTTCCACTGCACGCCGCCGCAGGCCGGCATCAGACGACCGAGGGCGAAGCAGATCAGGATCAGTGTGGCTAGCGTCTGCAACACAGGCCAACGCCGCAGTGCGGCCAAGCGGCTTACCGCCGGCACCAGCAGTCCGCCACCTGCCAGGCACCACAAGGGTAACAAGGGCACTAAGGCGCGTGGCAACAATGGCGTTGGCGACAACAGCACCGCCAGCGGCACGATCACTGACAAACTTACCGCCAGCGCCAAGGCGGATCGCCCGTTTTGTTGCGCGTGTGCAGGTAATCCAGCACGGATGAGCCAAGCACCGTAGACCATGACTGGCAGTAGTGGCCAGAACTGCGCACTGCTCGCCAGTAACCAATGACCCAGTACCTCGGTGCTCGACCAGCGGCTGAAACCGCTGTGCATATGGGCGAGCAACTGTGCTCGATGGGGCAGGTAGACCAGCGCGCCGAGCAGACCGGCCGGCAGCGCCAGCATTGCGCGCACGAGGATCTCACGTCGTGCTGTGCCGCGTGTTTGCATGCCCAGCAGCGCACTCCAAGTCACGCATACCAATACGACGATGCCATTGGTCGGCAAGATGGCCAGACAGACAACACTTGCGCACACGTACAACAGGCCGGCACTGCGTTGACCTGCGATGATGTAACGCTGCGCGGCGAACATTACGAGCAGCACCCACGGCCATGAAAACCCATACCCCCGCAGTGCAAGTGCGAACACCGCGGTGAGCGCACTGCCACTCCACAATGCCATGCCCAGTGCGGTGGCCGGCCAGCCCAGTGTGGGTCGTGCGCAAACGAGCATAAACAACATACCGAGCAGCCAGCTCGCGGCGGGCACCAGTCGCGCGCTGGCTACGCTGTCACCCCGCGACCAACACAGCGACAACGCAGCGTTGAACAGCATGTGGTTATTCGGCAGGCTGTAATCGCTGAACGCATGGGCGGGGCCCTGCGCCGCGAATAATTTCAAAGTGGCGGCTTCGTCCTCCCAGGCCTCATCGCTCAGATGTGGCAACTGCGCGAGCATGGCGAGCAGCATCACCACTGCCACCACCGCTAACCACGGGCGTTGTGTCAGGCGGGCCTTACGCATTGCCTAGTGCGAGCGCGCCGTGAGGTAGTTGCTTGGCATGACGGCCGTCTACGTTACCCAGGACATCGTTGGTGCATGACGTTCTGCTGTGGTTTGCACCTCATACATTGCGCGAGCTCGTCGATCATCGCAATCGGCGATGTGCGTGTAATCCGCTCGGACTACTCACCGCTGTAGTTCATCATCGCCAAGCATCGGTTGACCTGGGATCTGCTGGTGTCTGCACTGCGCAGGCGCAGCCGCCTATAAGCGTCGCGCATTTAGCGCTGCCGCGAGTGTTCAGCGTATGCGCAACAGCGCGCGCCGCAACAGATGTACTGCATGGCGATGCAAGCGCTCACCGGTAGCCATTGGCGCGTCGCCGGCACAGGCCCGCGCATGGGTGCCTTCAATAATGATGGCGAGTTTGTAACAGGCCAGTACGGTGTACCAGTCAATGGCGCTGACATCTCGTGTGCTGCCGGCCGCGTAACGGGCAATAAGCTCACCGGCGGTTGGAAAGCCGTGCCAGGGTTCGACTACCAGGCCATCGAGTTCGTTGCCGTCATCACCCTTCCAGGTCGCGAGTACCCAGCCGAGATCGAGCAGCGGGTCGCCGATGGTTGATAGTTCCCAGTCGACGATTGCCGCCAACTGCGGGCCGTCGTGGGCAAATAAGACGTTGGCCAGGTGATAGTCGCCGTGGATGATGCCGGGCATAAAGGTCTGCGGCCGGTGGGCATCGAGAAAGCGCGCAATCCGTTCCACGTCGGGCAGGGCAGCGGGCCCCGGCCAGCCGTCATATTTTTCATAGCTGCCGAGTTGCCGCCGCCAACGATCAACTTGCCGCGCGAGATAATTTTCGGCCTTACCAAAATCGCCGAGGCCAACCGCCACATAGTCGATACGCCCCAGCGCGGCGATCCCATCAATCAGCGCCATGCCCATGGCACGGCGTAGCGCGGCACTGCTGCGATGGGGTTCGGGCAAAACGACGGTTGGATTAAAACCCTCGATGGCTTCCATCAGATAAAACGCCACGCCCAATACCGATTCGTCCGGGCAGGCTGCGATGAGTCTTGGATGTGGCACTTCGCTGGTGGCGAGCGCGGCCAGCACGCGGGCTTCGCGTCGCATGGTTTCGTTATGAGTGGCCACCGGGATGGCTGGCGGCCGGCGCAGCACCAAACGGCGCTCGCCGTGGCTGAAAGCAAAAAGAATATTCTGCGTACCACCGGCCAGACGCGTGATATCGGTGATGGGTGCAGCACCAAAACCCTGCGCCTGCATCCACGACGCCAGACGTGATGTGCCGATGTGTTCATCCCATTCACTACTTTGTGAGCCCAGTGCAGGTGGTTTGACCATCACGGCTGCGGTGTGAGCTTGCTGTTGGGCGGTGTGCGTGGCACCACCGGCGCGTGACTATTGCGATCTAAGCTCACTGCGTCGACAAATACGCGCATGCAATTCCTCCCAGGTTTATTTTTCAGTGCGCCGACTTACATTTGCACTGCGCTTTGCCTGCGGCCGCGCCTGCGTTTCCACGGCAAAATGTTGAGCTGCTTTGGCGCCATAGAAGTCAATAAAAGCGCGCACTTTCAGTGGCAGGTAGCTGCGGCTTTGATAAAGCACAT
>JAYUQF010000470.1:0-8440 GCA_043756885.1 Pseudomonadota bacterium | reverse complement strand
AACTCGCCGAGCTGCGCCAACTGGCCAGCACCTCGGGCATGCAGAGCATGCTCGAAGATGGCCTCGACAAGGCCCAAGCCGGCCTCACCACCCTCGATGAGTTGGTGCGCGTGGTGCGCTGAACTGCTAGGCCCGCGTCATGTTCAACTACGCCTATCGCGCCCTCGACCGAGACGGCAAGCCCGTCGCCGGCACGCTGGCGGCGCTCGATGAACAAGCGCTTAGCGACAAGCTGCAAACAATCGGTTATTGGCTGGTTGAGGCCAAATCCTGTAAACCCGATGAGCTTAAAGAACCACGTCGCATCAAGCGCGCCGAGCTCGCTGAGCTGTTCGCCAATCTGGCCACCCTGCTCGATGCGGGCTTAAGCCTGGTTGCAGCACTGCGCACCTTGGAAAAAGAGAGCGAAGACGATGGCTTGCAGCAGGTACTGACCGACGTGCGACTCAATGTAGAAACCGGCACCAGCTTCGGCGAGGCGCTGGCGCGACACCCGAAAATATTTGACGAACAGATGCGCAATACCATCGTTGCGGGTGAGTATGGTGGCAATGTTTCGGAGTCGCTGCGTGAAATCGCGCGTTATCTCGAATGGCTGCAACGTCTGCTGGCCGACGTTAAACAGGCTAGTACTTACCCAGTGATTGTATTGGGTGTGCTGGCCGCCTTCATGCTGTTGTTGTTCGGTTTTGTCGTGCCGCGTTTTGCCGCGATCCTGACCGAGCTCGGCTTGGAACTGCCGCTGGTGACCAAAATAGTCATCGGCATTGGTGGCGCTGTGCAGCACCACGGTGTGCTCGGGCTTGCCGCTACGCTGTTGACCGTGCTGGCCATGCGGATAGCTGTCCGTAAGTTGCCCGCGCTGGCGTTTGCGCTGGATCGATTCAAGTTGCGTATGCCGGTTTTTGGCAAGCTCAATCAGATGCTGTGTCTGTCACGCCTCACTCACCAGCTCGGTCTGTTGCTGAAGTCCGGTGTGCCGATCACAACCTCATTGGAGTTGTGCCAGCACTCTTTGGGCAACCGCGTTTATGGTGAGTTGGTGGGCGAGGCGCTGGGCGTGGTGCTGCAGGGCGGGGTTTTGAGTACAGCCTTTCGTGAACACGCCGATATCCCCGGCATGTTGGTACGCATGATTTCCGTTGGTGAAGAAACCGGGCGCATGGAACACGCGCTCAGTCACGTCTCGGCGCACCTCGATGAAGAGATCCCCCGTCGCATCAAAAAACTATTCGGGGTTGTTGAGCCGTTTGTCATGCTGACCTTGATGGGTATGGTCGGCACCGTGGCGCTGGCAATTTTTCTGCCGCTGATGAGCATGATGGGTGGTTTGAACCGATGAGCCGACCAGCAGCTATGGCGGGCTTTACCCTGATCGAAATGATCGGCGTGCTGGCGATCATTTCAACCCTGGCGGCGGTGCTGGTTCCCAATGTCGTCAAAGGTGTTGATGAGGTTGTGAGCGAAGCCGAAGGGCGCTCTCTCACCACCTTGGCCAGCGCGCTCGACACGTATGCCACCAGCCAGAAAAGCATACCGAACGCCGCAGGGTGGGTGGCGGCCCTGGGCGGTGTCACGAATATGAGCACCAATAAGATCAACCTGAATGAACGCGGCTTTCGACGCGGTTATTATGCCGATCCACGTTTTTTTACCAATACCGCAACCGCTTTTGCCGGTTATACCCAGACCAATGGCCGCACCGCTGCGCCGGTTTCGCCGCGCATCATGGTAGTCTCTGATTTGACGCGCAATGCGCCGGCAGCGCCGACCACGGCGGCAGCTTTTAATGCCATCTGGAACCAGACCACCGGGGCGACGGTAGTTGAAGGGCCACGGGTGCGTGTGCAGCGTATTCATATGGGCAGCACCTTCCTGCCCGTGCTGTTGACCAATCAATTTACGAGCGCTGTGGGCTATCGCATCGAGAGCCGGCCGAGTGTAGCGCTGCCCGCCGTAGGTGCCGGTGGTGGTACCGGCATCACCCGTTATCTGCTTAAGGGCACCAAGGTTTCTTTGCAGAAGCCGCCGTTTCCGACTGGCGCCCTGGAACGTGCGGTGCTGGTGTCCAGTGGCCGTGAACTCAGTTATGTCTCGTCCGGTGGTGCAACACCGGTGTGGTCGTGGAGCGCGCCATGAGCAAACTGGTCGGTGTCATCAGCTGGATCTATGGCGAGTTCCGCGTGGTGCGTCTGCAGCGTGACAAAGTATTGGGTGTTTATCATGCCGCCGAGCCGGTGACCGATCTCGCCAGCTTCGCCGACGCCGTGGCCACTGCCCACGCGGCCCTGGTCTTGCCGTCGGGCCCGATCGCGGTGGTGTTTGCCAACGACGATTGTGGACATCTGTCTTTCGAAGCGCCACCCACGTCGGCCGCTGATCTTGAGCGCATGGTGGCGCGTCGTGTTGATACCGAAAAAACGTTTACCGAAGCGGCGTCCTGGACCTACCGTGCAATCGCCGACGAGCGGGCCCAGACCGGTCGCAGCGTGTTGCTGCATCTGGCGCCCAAACGTTTTGTGGATGCCATTATTCGCATCTGCGAAGAGTATTTCCTGCAAGTGCGTAGTGTTGTGCCACTGGCAGAGCTGGTGGCGCGGGCGGTTTTGCCGGCATGCACCACAGCCGAGGAAGTTGTGCTGGCGACGGCTGTGTTGCGTGATCGCGCGGTATTGAGCGTGGTGCGTGCCGATGCCAGCGTGGTTTTCGCGCGCACCGTGACTCTGGCTGAACACAGCGAAGTTGATGATCGACTTGCGCTCGAAATCAATCGCACGGCGCTGTTCGCCAAACAGAAGATTGGCAAGTCGATCGACGCCGCCTGCGTATTTGCGACTGATGATGCGCTAGCTGCGCGTATCGCCCCACAACTGGAACTGACGCTGCGTGAAGTGGCGGTGGTTGATCACGAGTTCACTTGGGCGCGCGCCTTAGCCGCACAGAATCTCGCCCAGCTCGGTAATCTGGTGCCACGCTTTCGCCAGCGTGCTCTGTCGCAGCGCACGTTGATCCGCGCCACCATGCTGGCAAGCGTGGTGTTGTGGGCGGCGGCGATCGTCAGCGTGACATGGGTGACGCATTTTAATGGCCGCGTTGCGGCGCGTGGCAGCCTGGCCGAAGCGACTTTGCCTGCGCTTGAAAGTGAATCCGCAACGCTCACATCCGCACTCGAACAACTTACCGCGCAACGGCAACGGCTGCAGGAAGTGAGTCCGCAGCTCGCCGCAGTGCCGACCGGCTTCATGCATCAGGTGGGGCTGGATCTGCCGTCCAGTTTGACCCTGACCCGGGCACGTGTGCTGCGTGTTGAGGGTCGCTGGGATTTCCGTTTGGAAGGCCTCGCCGATTCTCGTCTGGAAGTTACACTGCCAACACTTGAACATCTCAGCGTGAGCTTGGAGAGTGCGCCATGGTTTGCGACGGTTGATGCAGGCTGGCGACAAACCTGGTTACAGCAATTGCGCAGCGGCGCGGCCGCAAATGGTCCGATTCGGTTTGCCTTGCACGGCCAGTTGCAATGACAACCGGCAGTGAACGTCGCCGCGACGGACGGGCCGCACCCGCAGCCGACTGGCGCATTCGTATCGCACAAAAAGTCAGCGACGCGGCCGACTGGTTCGGACGCGATATCTACACCAAAAGTTTGTTGGGTGCAGTTCTGTTCAGCGCGATTATCCTGATGGGCTGGTCTTTAGGCGTGCAATTGCAGGTCGGTAACAAATATAACGCCGCTATCCAGCGCGAGGTAAGTTTAAGTCTGGCGCTGGAAGATCTGCGCGCCAGCGTTTTGCGTTTGCAGTATCAGCATCTGGATGACCAGATTGACCAAGCTGAGAAAAAACTCGTGCCGGATTACGGCACCCTGGCCAAGTGGTTGCACGATCTGCAGGCAAGCAGCGCCACCCGTGGCATCGCGCTCAGTTACACCGTTAACGAAGAACAGGTGATGCCGACTCGCCCCGGTTTATTGGCCGTGCCCTTGATCTTGACCGTGCAAGCGCACGATGGCGCCCAGGCTAATCCTTATGGCGAAGGCCTCGCGCTGTTACGTGCACTGAGTGTTGGTCCGTGGTCCGGGGAGCTGGTGGCCGCCGACGGCGAAGGTGAAGGCCGCGGCCTGGATCGTATGAGCTTCGAATTTCGTATCTGGATGCATGCCCGCGATGGTTTTGGCCCTGAGCAGGACAACACCATGGACGGTGAAGCGGTGGTGATAACGCAGGATTCGACAACGTCGCCATGAACAAACTTTTGCGCAATCCGTGGTTAGTTGCGGCGCTTGTGATCGGCATGGCAGCGCTTTGGTGGGTGCAGATGCGTGACATTCTGGCGCCGGGCGGGGTTGCCGAGTTGCCAGCGCCAGAAGTCATTGCCCATAACTTGATGCCCGCAAACGTGCCATCCAACGACAGCGCCAGTGAGCCACTGGTAATCGTGGAAGAGACAATGACACCAACACAACTGCGCTGGGGTAGTGTGCCCACGCGCGATCCCTTTGGGCCCGTTACCACGATGACACCCACGCCTTCAGTGGCGGTGGTGGCTCAGCCCAGCGGCGTGGCAGCGCCCGCTGTTGCAGTGCTTGAACCAACGCTATTTCTGGAAGCCGTGTTGACTACACCCTCAGCTCAGATGGCCGTGATCGATGGCCGCATTGTGCGCGTCGGCGACAAGGTGGGCGGCCGTGCCGTATTGCGTATCAACAATACTTCCGTGGCTTTAGGCACCAGTGTCGAATGGCCGCAGCCCTTGGTGTTGAAACTTCCACTGCGCTAAGAAATAAACGCAACCAGCTCTAGGCTGCATGCCAGCACGTTGACTGTACTGGTGGGCTTTAAACGGCCGCGCAGCCGCGCGACCTCACGTGATCGCAAAGGCCTCGCGCCGCGCGCCGCGTAAACCCAGCGCACCGAGTCCGCCTAACATCATCCACAGTGCGCCGGGCAGTGGCACCGCGCTGAAGTGGCTTGTTATGTCCTGGTCTCCAAGGGCGCTCGACAGTAAGTTGCCGGGTGATGCGTTAACACCCGTCAGCTTAAAAGAGTTGAAAAAGTCCAGACGCACGCCGTTTTGGGACTCCACCGTCAGAAGACTGACAACGTAGTACTCATGGCCAGCGATGGCATCGAACTCGAGTGTATCGACAATATCGACATCGAGTGTGCCACCTGCTTCCAACACTGCGTAGTCGGCGCTACGACTGGCTGAATAAATGCCGCCACGCACGGTGATGGAATCCAGCGCCAGCGGTGCGTCGCCTTCGCCGTCACATTCGTTGGACACCTCTTCGCAGGGCACGATCGTCGACAGGTCATAGACCACCATTGCAGCCCTCAGATCGAAATGAAAATCTTCGGTGCGAAAGAATTCCGTGCCTGCTGGGAAAATTACACCACACGAACCCGCTGCCAGACACCCCTGATTAACGCTGATGCTGCCTTCCAGCGCGAAGTCGAGGGACACATGCTCGGTTTGGGTAGCCAGCCAGCTATCTTCCCATTGGGAGCTGGCGGTGGCGGTTTTTGCGGTGCGTACCCAGTAGTCGTCGGTGGGGTCAAAATTGTCGTTATCTTCACCCGTGTTCAGATGGTTAGAGAACTCCAATGAGCGCGAGGTCGTGGCTAAAACATGATTCGAAAACGCAGTGGTCTTGGCGCGTGCCGGATTCGAAGACGGCAGCTCCAAGGAATCGCTCAGGCTGGAACGCATGCCGACCGTATCACCGGGGATGGAGGAGCGTACCCCGTGGAAATCAGAGTCCCCAGGCATCGGGTCCTGGGTTTCGACTGACTCCTGCTCGTCGTCGCTATTTCTTATGAACCCGGTGCGACGCGCATAATCCCGTGCATAACTGCCGAAGGCCTGTTCGGTCTCGGGCAGATCTCCGTACCTGCTGAAGAAGTTGTAATAGGTGATTTCCCCTCGCGCAAAATCAAGCGCCTGCGCGCTGGGTATCAGCAGACTCGACGTGCCAAACAGGCAGGCCAGCATGATGGGGCGGGTAGTGATCAACATCGCAGGATTCCTTGGCACACGGTGTGTACGCAAGGTACCGGCTTGCGCACCAGAAAAGAATCCCAAGCGCCGAGTTTGCGGGGACAAGTTTCGGAACTATTTCCCATAACGGGGGATTGGTCGTGACCACGTAACTGTAACCTTTACTCGCCAGGTTCCGTCTAAGCATGAAACGGGCGCTTATCTGCAATCTGCACTACGCGTCAGTAACCGGACCACGAACACAAGGTGTATGACCATGCAAGAATCCCTGACCCGACTGCAAAAGCTCGCCCGCGCAGTGCGTACAACTGCGCTGCGTTTTTGCAGCGCCTGCGTCGAAGCCTGCCGCTGCTGTCGCGAGTTTCACTCGCCAGGCCGCAGGTCGGCCAGCGAGGCGACGAAGTTGCAGGCCCTGCAGCCATGAACGGTCTGTTTGACAGCCGCCGTGATGCGGCGCTCGTCAGCACGGCCTGGCTGGCCGAGCATCTCGACGATGCGGACGTGCTGGTTATCGATATGCGCAAAGGCGATGGTTATGCGCTCGCCCACGTGCCCTGTGCTGTGGCGCATGGCGGCAGCCCCTTTCTGCGTGACAGCGGTGATGTGATCGCGCCAGGTGAGTTTGCCGCGATGATGTCGCGTCTTGGCGTTGATGCAAGTACGCACATGATCGCCTATGACGATGGCAACGGACTGTTTGCGGCGCGGCTGTGGTGGGTAGCCCGCTATTACGGCTTTGAGCGGATCAGAGTGCTCGATGGTGGTTGGGACCTGTGGCTCGCCGAGGCACGCGCGACGAGCGCGGTGATCCCATCGCGGCGTGCGACGTCCTGCAGGGCACAACCGCAGGCTGACCTGATCGCCTCAACCGACTACGTGCATGCGGCGCTGGCAAGCTCAGCAAGCATGCTGCTCGACGTGCGCGGCGACGAGGAGTGGACGCGGACGATTGCAGAGGGCACGAGTGTAGCCGGCCACATACCCGGCGCCCGGCACTTGTTCTGGACGACGGTGATCGACGCCGCTACTCGGCAATTCAGAGACGGTGCGCAGTTACGCCGTCTGTTTCTCGACGCCGGCGTGGTACCAGGCACGGAGCTAATTCCCTACTGCCAGGGCGGCATCCGTGCGGCACATACAATGCTTGCCTTGTTCCTCGCTGGTTTGGATCCGGCAAGAAACTACGAAGGCTCCTGGGCAGCATGGAGCAAGTCCGGCCTGCCCGTGGAAGCTTTCAAGCAGGATCAGAACGGGAGTTCGTGATGAATTCGAAAATAGTCGTGGCGGGAAGTAACCCCACCCTCGTAACGCTGGTGTGCGCACGGCTCACCACCGCAGTTGGTAGCCGCTTCGAAGTGCTGGCCGATACAACAGCCACGGGCACGGTGCCGCCTTTGTGCTGGGTGCTGCTCGATCCGCACGCGCGCCGTCCAGACTTGCCCGCGTGCCGGGTGGTGGACTGGACCCTGTTAGGCGCGGCCTTACTGCGCGACGGGCCGAACGATGACGAACTGACCCTACGACTGGCCGCAGCAGACGATACTCTGCAGACTCGCATCGACGTCCTGCTCGCCCTGTTGGACGTGCCAAGTGGGCCACCCGCTACGGAGTTCCACGCCAGTGTGCGTGTCAGCGATTTAGCGCGCAGCGTCGCGTTCTATGCGTGGTTGTTCAATGTCTGGCCGCGCGAATGGACACATCGCTACGCGACCTTCGTGCGTCCCGAGCTTAAGCTGAACTTCGTGCTGCTGATCGCCGATGGCAAGGCGCTGCATCACGATACGCTGTATCAGCTTGGCATCGCCCAGTCCGACCAGCAGGCAATCATCGCCAGCTATCAGCAGGCAGTTGAGTTTGGCGTGCGGGTGACAAAGCCGCCGCGTACCACTTGGCGCGGCATGCCGTTGCACGAACTGTGGCTGGAAGATCCCGACGGCACGGCGATCGAGATCTACGCGCGCCTGAGCGCAGAAGAACTGGCGCGCATGCCGGCCGATCAGGAACCTGAGTATCTGGTGGCGGGTACGGCGCCGTAAGGGATCAGACGCTCGCGCCGGCGCGTGGATTAGGCGAAGATCAGCGCGACTTTCCTGTCAGGGATCTGCTCAGCATGCCTGCCTCCAAGCCACCGGTTGGATTCGACAAGGTGGCCGTCAAGAATGCGCGCCAGTGGCTGGTGCGCCACCAGGCATCGGTGCCTGCCATGGCGAATTTCTACCACCTGCTGGCTAACCCGATGCGACTGCGGGTGTTGCTCACGCTGGGCCGCGTCGAGCGGCTGTGTGTGGGCGATCTCGCGGCCGTGATCGGGCTCAGCGTGGCGGCCACCTCCCAACAACTCAAGATGCTCAAGGCCGAGGGCTGGCTGAAGACCGAGGGCGAGGGCAAACAGGTCTACTACAGCATTACCAGCACCGCGTTGCGCGATGCGCTGGAGGGCGAT
>JAYUQF010000469.1:0-24258 GCA_043756885.1 Pseudomonadota bacterium | reverse complement strand
CTAACAGTCAGTGAACGTCGCATCGACGCTATTAATCGCGTCAAGTTGACGTAAAAGCGCGCGTCTGGACAGCTGGCGGTATCGAGGTCTAACACTGGCCATGGCCGAAACTCTTGTTTGGTTCGGATTATGTACCACGGGCGTGTGCCCCTAACTGAGCATTTCGAAGTTGTGACGCGCAGATTCACGTCAAGAAGGCTCGCCTCCATCTAGGGTGCAGGGCGGTTATCGTTCCGTCAGAGACGTGTTCAGTTGGGCTTCCCGCTCGAGGTCCAGGCCGAGCTGCAAATCACAAATGTGGGCTTTTTTGTGGTACGAAAATTAGTATTCGTAATTATTTATTATAATAATCAATTAGTTAATTCTTTTATTTGGCGGAGAGAGAGGGATTCGAACCCTCGATACGTTTTACCGTATACACACTTTCCAGGCGTGCGCCTTCAGCCGCTCGGCCACCTCTCCAAAATCTTGGCATCTGTTGCACCGGCAGCAGTGCCGCCGGTCACTTAGCCGACGCTACTTTTGCGTGCCTTACGCCGCTCAACCGCTGTGAGACCCAGACCTGCCGGGCCAACGGCGGCGCATTGTAACGGATTCGCAGGAATATTTGGCGCTGTCTCGGGCGCCGCTATGTACGCATGCCCGTTTGCCCATCAAACACGACTTTTGTGCTGCGGTGTTAGCCGTTTCAGGCTGCCTGACGATGTCGCGCCAGATTCTGCAGAATTTCGACCTCGCCTGCGCTGAGTTCGCAGAGGTCAGTGACGTCCTTGAGGTCCACACCACTATTCAAAAGCTTCATGGCGTGGCTGACGGCGAGCTGGTTTTCATCCGCTGTATGTAATTTATCGAGTTGGGTCTGCACACGCCGTAGGTTGGCCTCGCTCCTGGTTAAGCGTTCGGCCATGCCTCGCGAGCAACTCAACAGGGCTGCCAGATCGCGCTCCAGGGCGACCAGACTCCCCCCTTGCGTGGCTACCCTGTGCTGCCACCCAAGCAAGATGCGGCGCTGACGTTTTGCCCATAAGCCACCCAGTATCACCACCACCACCGCGAGTGTCAGCCACGGTGCATAGGTGCTTATGGCCGTGAACGCGCTCATGCGTAAGCGTCGATATGAGCGTCGCCATCGGAGGACTCATGGGCCCGTGGTGGCGCGTGCTTGGCGTGCTGAGCGCCACCATGCCCACGTCGGGTGTCCTTATGCGCTGCGTCCTTGAGCACGGCCGCAGGCGGATGGGTGACAGGCACAGGCTTGATATCCATGGTCTTATGCTGGCGATCAGAACAGGCCGTTCGCTTCGCGGTTCTCCTCGTTAATCAGCTTGTTTAAATCGATAAGGATCAGAATCTGCTGCTCACTGCTGTAGATGCCCTGGATATAACGCGAACCTTCGTCGTTGCCAACACTGGGTGGCGGATCGATATCACTGGAAGAAAGATTCACCACTTCCGCGACGCTGTCGACCAGCAAACCCACCGTCACTTTGCCCGACTCAATAATCATGATGCGTGAGGTATCGGTGATATCGCTGGTTGCCAGGTCGAGCAGTTTGCGGGTATCGAGCACCGTCACAACGTTGCCGCGCAGATTGATGATGCCCATGACGTAATGCGGCGCGCCGGGCACGGGGGCCACGTCGGTCATGCGCAGCACTTCCTGCACCTGCATTACGTTGATGCCATAGGTTTCGTCGGCAAGACGAAATGTGACCCAGCGGAAAACCTGCTGGCTCTTGTCTGTCATGACCGCGCTCATGGGTTGCTCCTCGTGGGCTTGTGTCGCCTGGTGTCAGGAAACGGTGATTGCCCGTCGTCTGCGTTAAACAAATGCACGCGCCGTGCCAGCTTCCATTTCAGGCGCCAGCATGATTGTGCAGTAGGGTGTTAAGTGCGTGTTTTTCTAGAATCAGGCTCGGCGGATCGGAAAGTGTGGCAATAATCCACGGCTCGTTGGCGTGACGGTTTCGTGGCGTTACGGCTCCCTCCAGTGCAACAACGTCGCCATCGGATTTACACGGCCCGATGCCCAGCCGTGTGCCGGCCAGATGAATGTAGTGCTGGTGCTCGGCATCGCTGGCAGCGGCCGCGCGATAACGCGCCGGCACCAGCACCTCGGCCGCCACGTAAAAACACGCCTTCTCCCGCTCACGACCAAATGCCGCGATGGCCGTACTGGCTAGAGCAAAACGGATGTGGCCAACCTTGAATAATACAAAGCGTGTGGCCGCAGTGGCCACACGCGCAACTTCTGCGCTGGGCGCGTTGTCATCACGCACCTCATAGAGGTGTTCGGTGAAGAAGGTCTCGAGAATATCCACCGTCAGGCAACCTCACCGGCCATACGCAAGGGCCGCGTGCGATTGTTCTGTAAGGCCCCCAGCAAGCGAATATAGGCCTCCGCGCCGCGGGCCTCGGGTAACCAGCGTGTGAGCGGTACACCGAGGCGGCTGGCTTCGCGCAATTGGGTATCGACCGGAATGACTTCGGGCCACAGCGTGATGTCGGTGCGACAACGCAGGGTCAAGAGCGTGTCGCGCGAGGCGCGCGTACGACGGTCAAACATCGTCGGCACGATTAAATGCGCACGCCGGCGCCCGCAGGAATTACCAAACAACTCGAGCGTGCGCATCATCCTGTCGAGGGACTTCAGCGCGAGGTCTTCGCATTGCATCGGCACCACCAGCAACTCACAGGCGGCGAGCGCGTTGATAACCAGCATACCGAGTGTGGGCGGACAATCGAGCAAGCAGTAATCGTAACGTTCAGCAAGCTTGGGCAGTTGGCGGCTGAGTACACGGCCCATGCCCTTCACCAGCCCGCAGCGTCGTTCCAGCGACACCAGCGCAGTGGCACTGGTGATCATTTCCAGCTTGTCGACTACGGTGCGACGCGGCAGCCGCGTGATGTCACAAACACCGTCACTGGCGGCAGCAGAAAATACCTCGTGCACACTGCCTTCATCGCACTCCGGGTCAAAACCGAAATAGCTGGTCAAAGAACCGTGGGGGTCAAGATCAATGGCGAGTACACGCGCGCCTTGCGCGGTCAGTGCGCCTGCCAGGTTAACCACGGTCGTGGTCTTGCCCACCCCACCCTTCTGCGCCATCACTGTCCAGATTTTCATTGTTTGATCTCCTCCGGCCCCGGTAACACCGACACCCGTTGCAGGGTTTCCAGCGGCACGTCCTCCGGACTATCACCCCGCGCAGCGAGCGAAACGCTGGCGCCAGGCACCTGTGGATGACGTGCAATCGCAATGACTACACGCCGGTTCTTCTCCCGTCCGTGTGCAGTATTGTTATCGGCCACCGGATGCAGATCGCCAAAGCCGGTTGCGGATAAGCGCTGTTCATCTACCCCACGCGCGACGAAGGTCGCCGCCACGCTGCCGGCGCGGGCTGCCGACAATTCCCAGTTCGAAGCGTAGAGCCCGTTTTGCACTACTACGTTGTCGCTGAAACCTTCCACCCGTACCGGCGTGGTACTGGTTTTAATCAGCGCCGCCAGACGGCTGATAGTCGGCTCGGCGGCCTTGCTCAATCGCGCCTGGCCGCTGGCAAAAGCAAATTCACCGTCGAGCTCAACCTCGATCCATGCTTCGCTCTGGCGAATACGAACTTTGTCCAGTTCGATGGGATCTTTCAGTATTTTCTCGATCTCGCCAGCCGTTACATCATGGGCATCGACGGCGGTGACTGGCACTGGAAAATCGTCCTGCACCATTTCTTCCAGCGGCCGTGTTGGCTGACCACCCTGGCTGTCGTTATCGGGCACGCGCCCTACACCCGTCATCCCGCCGCCCAGGTCGATTGGTGCTGGCAGGGGTTCGGCGGTGCGGAACACACTTTCCATGGAATCCGACAGGACCCGAAACTTGCCGTCATTGACCGATGAAATTGAATACATCACCACAAAAAAAGCGAATAGCAGGGTGATGAAATCGGCGTATGACAACACCCACCGGTGCGTGTTGTCGGCATCGTCCTGCTCTGCTTCGCGATCCATGCGCCGACGACTGGCAAGACTCGCAACGCTCATGCCAACAAACCTTGCAGTCGCATCTCAACATTGCGTGGATTGTCACCCGTCGCAATCGCCAGAATGCCGACGGTCACCAGCTCTTTAAAACGCGATTCTTCACGAACCAGCGCCTTCAATTTGTTGGCCGCCGGTAGAAACACCAGATTGGCCAGGCCGACGCCATAAACAGTGGCGACAAAAGCCACCGCAATGCCCTGCCCGAGCATGGCCGGATCGGCCAGGTTGTTCATCACTTGGATGAGCCCCATGACCGCGCCAAGAATGCCGAGTGTGGGTGCATAACCGCCTATGCCATCAATCACCTTGGCGGCATTCATGTCACGGCGTTCGCGCGACATGGCATCAAGCTCCAGGGTTTCGCGAATGGATTCTGGATCATTGCCGTCGATCACCAATTGCAGACCCTTGCGTGCATAGGGGTTACGTACCGATTCGACTACGTCTTCCAAGCCCAGCAGGCCTTCACGTCGCGCGAGCTGCGCCCATTTGACGATCTCGCGCATCTGCGCCTCGGCGCGAAACACCGGCGGCCGCACCACCCACACCAACATATTCATGGCTCGCACAAAGGTCGGCAGCGGTGATTGCAGCATGGTTGCGCCAATGCTGCCGCCCACCACAATCAAAATGGCCGGCCCATTGATCAATGAAACGATGCTGCCACCTTCGAGATGCTGACCGAGCAGTACCGCAGCGATGGCCACCACCACACCACTGAGACTCAGCAGGTCGAAGTTTTTCATACCGGTGGTGACCGTCCGCAGCCTGGGGGCTTACGTTCGTCAGCGGCGTGCATAGGCTTCAAGCAGTCCCGGCAGATCGAGAATGAGCGCGATCTTGCCGTTGCCGGTGATGGTCGCGCCGGACAGGCCCTTGATGCCATGCAGTAACGCACCGAGCGGCTTGATCACCACTTCTTCCTGGCCAATCAGATCATCGACCAACAGGCCAACGCTCTGGCTGCCAATGCGCACCACCACAACGTGGCCCTGCTGCTCGGTAAACTCATAAACACCATCCACCAGCCAACGCGACAGGTAAAACAGCGGCAACGCCTTGCCACGCACCACCATGGTTTTGCGTCCATCCACTTCGCGCGCCTGCTGGCGTTCGAAGTTAATAATCTCCTGCACGTTGACCAGTGGCAACGCAAAAACCTGGGTACCCAGCACCACCATGAGTGTGGGCATGATGGCCAGGGTCAGCGGCACACTGATGCGTATGGTGGTGCCAAGGCCGAGCTGTGAGTCAATTTCTATACTGCCGTTAACCTGGGTGATGCGGGTTTTAACCACATCCATACCCACACCACGGCCGGAGATATCCGAGATTTCATCCTTGGTCGAAAAACCCGGCAGAAAAATCAGTTCGAAACATTCACGCGTCGATAGACGCGCGGCCGGCTCTTCATCCATCAAACCTTTTTCGACCACCTTACGGCGCAGAGCTTCCGCATCGATGCCCTTACCGTCGTCGGCAATGGTTAAGACAATTTGATCGCCACCTTGGGCCGCAGCCAGGCGCAGCGTACCGGTCGCCGGCTTGCCGGCAGCGAGACGGTCGGCCGGCATTTCAATACCGTGGTCAACCGAGTTGCGGACCAGATGCACCAGCGGATCGGCCAACGCTTCGACCAGATTTTTGTCGAGATCGGTCTCTTCGCCCTCCATGACCAATTCAATTTGTTTGTGCAGCGAACGCGCCAGATCACGCACGACCCGTGGAAAACGTCCAAACACTTTTTTGATCGGTTGCATGCGGGTTTTCATCGCCGCCATCTGCAGATCGCTGGTCACCACGTCGAGATTGGCAACGGTGTGGGTCACCGCCTCATCACCGATGGAAGACTGTAGATTCAGCAGACGATTTCGAATCAAGACCAGTTCGCCGACCATATTCATGATGCGATCAAGCGTCTCAGTCTCGACCCGCACTGTGGTGTCCTTGGCCTGCTCGGGGGCGCGCGCTGCGGGTGCAGGCGCGGGTTTGTCTGGCACAAACTCCACCACGGGCGTCACGCTGCTCGCCGCAGCCGGCAAAACAGCCGCCGCAAACTTGCCGGCACCATGCATATCGTCGAGTAAGGCCTCGAATTCGTCATCGGAGATGAGATTCGGGTCACCGGCGGTGACGGGCAGGTCGCGCTGACATGCAACTTGTCCAGCAGCGCGTCAAACTCCGCTTCGGTAATCAGGTCGCCTGCGGCGGCGGGCGCTTCGATATCGCCCTCGGACGCCGCGCTCATTTCATCGACAATCGCTGCCATGGGGTCGATTTCTGCCGCGCCCGTGCTGAGGATCACAGGCACCTCGATGGTTTCCGCAACCAGCGTGCCATCGGCAATCGACTGCAAGCGTGCCAGCAATTGTGCCGGCGCCGGTGTTGGCATCTCGCCGCCGCGCAGTTGTTCAAACATCACACGCAGGACATCGAGCACCTGCAGAAAGGTATCCATCAAAGTGGCATCGATACGCAAACCACCTTTGCGCAGCATGTCGAAAATGTCTTCGGACTTGTGGCTGACCGCGACCAGATTTTCCAGGCCCAGAAATCCGGCGCCGCCTTTGATGGTATGAAAGGCGCGGAATACTGCGTTCAGTAACTGCTTGTCATCGGGCGCACTCTCGAGGGATACCAATTGCCCATCGAGTTGCTCGAGGGTTTCGCCGCCCTCGATGAGAAAATCCTGGACAATTTCGTCGTCCATCACCATTCACCTGTCTGGTTACACTGTCATCGCGCGCGTCGCGGCGGCGCGACGAAGGTTTACGGTAACGCGTGATGTTTCACGCCAATTCACACGCACCGTGATTGGGATAGCGGCTAGCGCCGACACAAGCTGAGTTGGGCGCTGCTCAAAAACCGAGATTGGCCAGTAGTTCGTCAACATCGGCCTGGCGACCGACAATGTTGTCGGCCTCACGCAGCGCCGGACCGAAGGAGCTCGCAGCAGGTGTCGCACTGACCACTGCGCTTCCGCTCACCACACCGCAGGCACTGACCAGCTCCACAAGCTTCTCTTCAACCTGGCCAACCAGGTCAATGGTGCGTTTGATGACCTGCCCCGTGAGGTCCTGGTACTCCTGCGCCATCAGCACCTCGGTCAGGCTATTGCGCAGCGCGTGACTATCACGCTCCACAAGATCAAAAAACGCGTGAAGCTGAGCATGCAGCGCAAGGCCCTCGGCTGGCATGACCTGGCGTAAAGCAACTGCTTGCTGCACCAGCTTGTCGGTCAGCGGGATCATGTATTCAACCGCGGTGAGCGTGCGGTCCGCTGCTTCTTCAGTTTTTTCGATCACGTAACGCAGCCGCTCGCGGGCATCGGGCATCTGTTGCTGCGCCAGCGAAACCAGACGTGTGTCCCCCGCCAGATTGGTGAAGGTGTCGTGCACATCACGTGTGAGCTTGCCAATTTCTTTATAAAGCGCATCAAAGCGGCCATCGTGCAGGGCCTTGATCAAGTCATCTGCATGGTTGGAATCACCCGCTTCGATGGCATCCACCAGACGCCGTGCGAGCGCCAGACTGTCTACTTGTTTTGCCGGTTGCGCCATGGGAAATCCTCAGGCTGCCGCGCCGAGCCGCTCGAAGATCTTGGCAATCTTCTGCTCCAAGGTCTGGGCGTTAAACGGTTTGACGATATAACCATTCACGCCGGCCTCGGCCGCCGCCACTATCTGCTCGCGGCGTGCTTCAGCGGTGACCATTAAGATCGGCAAATCACGCAAGTCCGCATCGGCGCGGATGGCGCGCACCAGGTCAATGCCTTCCATGATCGGCATATTCCAATCGGTGATCAGGAAATCGAATTTCCCCGTTTTCAACATCGGCAGCGCGGTTGCGCCATCGTCAGCTTCTTCGGCGTTGGTCAAGCCCAGATCGCGCAACAAGTTGCGAATGATCCTACGCATCGTCGAGAAGTCATCCACGACGAGTATTTTCATGCCCTTGTCCACCGGATCCCTCCAGTTCAGTAAACGTTGTCTTGCGCGGCGATTAGATGTGGTCAGTCCAATCGGCCATGCGCGATTTGAGTCGAATCAAGGCTTGCGAATGGATCTGGCAGACGCGTGATTCGCTGACGCCCAGCACCTCGCCGGTTTCGCGCAGATTGAGTTCTTCTTTGTAATACAGTGACATCACCAGTCGCTCGCGTTCGGGCAAACCGGCGATCGCGTCGGCTAGTGCAGCCTTGAACTTATCGTTTTCGACATTGGCCAGAGGCTCGGGAATTTTGGCAGTCAGGCTTTCGGTCATGCCTTCTTCACCGGCGGGCAGGTCCTCAAAGCTGAACACGCGATAGCCAGTGGCGTCTTGCAACGTTGAATAGTAGTCGTCAAGACTCATACCCACTTCCAGGGCCACTTCTGCATCGCGCGCGTCACGGCCCTCGCGTCCTTCGATGTCGGCTACCGCTTTAGAAATCGCTCGTACCTTGCGGTGCAGTGAGCGTGGTGCCCAGTCACCCTTGCGGATCTCATCGAGCATGGCGCCACGGATCCGGATGCCGGCATAGGTCTCGAAACTGGCGCCCTGGGAGGCGTCATAGTTACGGGCCGCTTCCAGTAGTCCGATCATGCCGGACTGGATCAAATCATCGACCTGCACCGTCGGCGGCAGGCGCGTCATCAAGTGATAGGCGATTCTTTTGACCAGAGGCGCGTAGTCCGTCACCAGTTGGTTCTGGCTCCGTTCCGCGATGCCTGAGGCCGCATTCTTCTGATATACAGCGACTTTTTTCATACCGTTACTACCCTCCCAAGTGACTCGGTGCGAGCCATGCGTTCCACGAAAAACTCCATCCGGCCACTTGCCCATCGTGGTATTGGCCATTTATCGGTTGTGGCGGCCAGATTCTTGAATGCGATGCCGGCACGACTGGCCGGGTAGGCCTCGACCAGGGCCTGGCGCCGCCGCACGGCGCTGCGCACTTGCCCATCGAGGGGAATAGCGCCGGCAAAATCGAGCGCTACGTCCAGATAGCGGTCGGTGACTTCCAGCAGACGCCGATACAGGCGCATGGCCGCGGCCTGGTCCTGGGTCATATTCACCAACACACGAAAACGATTGCGCTGGCTGCGCTGGTTGAGCACCTTGATGGTGGCATAGGCATCGGTGATTGAAGCCGGGTCATCGGTGACCACCACCAACACCTCATGGGAGGCATCGCAGAAGTCCAAAGTATTGGCGGCGATGCCGGCGGCGGTGTCGACCACCATGAAGTCCGCCGCCCGCTCCAGCGAACCGAATGCACTGATCAGTCCGGCCCGTTGGAATTCGCTTAATTGCGCCATGTGCGCGATGCCCGAGGCGGCGGGCACAATGCGCACGCCGGCGGGGCCGGTGACAATGACATCTTCGAGCGTGCAATCGCCGTTCACTACCTGGGTCAGGGTGCGGCCGGTATTGAGCCCGAGCAGTACATCAACATTGGCCAGGCCGAGGTCGGCATCGAGTAACACCACGTCATGACCGAGGTTTGCCAAGGCCACTGATAAATTGATAGAGACCGTGGTTTTGCCCACACCGCCTTTGCCACTGGTCACCGCGACCACCCGCGTCGGCGCCAGACCACGGCCTTGTTCGAAGTGCGCGCTCATGCCGAAAACGCCCGTTCAACGGCGCCGGCATCACGCGGTGCGGGTGCACTCTTGGCAAGCTCCACTGCCCGTTCAATGAGGTTGCGCGCGGTGAGTGTGTCGAGATCGTCGGGCACACGTTGGCCCGCGCTGGTGTACGCAATGGGCAGACCGGCTTCGATGATCGCCGACAACGAGGGCCCCAGCGTCGCGGCTTCGTCCAGCTTGGTCACGATGCAACCGGCCGGCGTGAGGGCGGCATTTACACGCAGCAGTTTGGTCGCCGCCAGATAATCCGTGGTGGCCGACAACACCGTGTAACAGTCGAGGTCGGCATCAAGTTCAATCAAACTGTGGGCCAGCTGCTGATAACGGCTGTCCTGGGGTGCGGCCCCGGGCGTATCGATCAAAACCAGCGCACGTGACTTGAGTTCTTCACAGGCATGGGCGAGTTCGCTGGCATCACGGGCGACATGCACCGCCACCCCGACCAGGCGACCAAACGCCTTCATCTGTTGATGGGCGCCGATGCGACGATCGTCCATCGACACGATGCCGACTTTTTCGGCGCCGAACTTCAATGCATAACGCGCCGCAAGTTTACTCACCACCGTGCTCTTGCCCACACCGGTCGGCCCGAGCAAAACAACGCGGCCGCCGTGGCGCAGGATCGGATCGTCGCGGGTGCGCATGCGCATCACGAGCAGAGCCAGTGCGCGATGCCAACCGGCGCGATAGTCGAGGCCGTCCGGCACCTGCTCAACCACCTGACGTGCCAGCTCCGGGCACAAACCCAGCTGGCCCAGCACCCGCACAAGCCGTGCACGCAAGGGATGACGCGAACCAAATTCCGACCACGCCAGCCCCGACAGCTGCGACTCCAGCAGACCCTTCAAGTTATTCAATTCGTCACGCATCTGCGCGACCACATTGTTATCGGTCCACAGCACGTCATGGCGATCAAGACCCACTACGTTCTGTGCGGCACGTGGGACGGGTTTTGCCGCCGACGCGGGGCTAAGCGCCGCAGCGACGGCAACATCCGGCCGACGCTTGGGCGTTTGTTGTGCGGCCAGCCGATCAGATTCCTGCTCGGTTAATTGATCGGCCGTAATCAGTTCAACACCGCCTTCAACTTTACGATTGGAAAGGATCAGCACATCAGGACCTTGATCCTGTTTGATCATGTCAAGCGCTGAGCGCATGTTGGCCGCGAAATAACGCTTGACCTTCATAGTCCGCAGCCCCTCGTTGTTGTTATCAGTGTCATGATTGAGTCGCTTTTTTTGTCACGTGACGCCAGTTGTTTGACATTTAGTTCTTGTTCAGCGCGTCGCCCACCGTGGCAACAATGCGGATCTGGGTATCGCTAGGCACTTCGTTAAAACCGAGCACATGCAAACCCTTGAGCGCTGGCCGGACAAAGCGTGCGAGGAATTCACGCAGGCCGTCTGCAACCAGCAAAACACTGGGTTGGCCAGCTGCTTCGCGCTGGGTATGGGCGTCGCGCAAAGACATCAGCATGCGGTTGGCGAGATTCGGTTCGAGCGACATGGCAGAGCCCTGCATGGTTTCCATGGACTGTTGCAATATGCGTTCCAACGAGAAGTCGAGCGTGATGACGGGCAGCTCCGCGTGCGAGCCATTGATCTGCTGCACGATCAAGCGACCGAGTGCAACACGCACCTGGGCGGTGAGAAAATTGCCGTCCTGACTGCGCGGCCCGAACTCGGCCAACACTTCAAGGATGGTGCGGATGTCACGCACGGGAATATGTTCGGACAGCAGGTTCTGCAGCACCTTGACCAGCACCGCAAGAGGTAACAGCTTCGGCACCAAGTCTTCCACCAGGCGCGCATTGGTTTTTTTCAACCCGTCAATCAGCTTTTGTGCTTCTTCGTGGCCTAACAGCGACTGTGCGTTGTCCTGCACAATCTGGCTGAGGTGCGTTGCAATCACCGTGCTGGCGTCGACCACCGTGTAACCCAACGACTGGGCCTGCTCGCGCTGATCAGCACCAATCCACACCGCCTCCAAGTCAAACACCGGATCGCGTGTCACCGTGCCACGCAACTGGCCATAAACCTGGCCGGGATTGATCGCCAGCTCTTTATCGGCATGCACCGTAGACTGGCCGATGACTGCACCGTGGATGGTGAGACGATATTGATTGGGTTCGAGATCCAGGTTGTCGCGGATGTGCACGGCCGGCACCAGGAAACCCAGCTCCTGGGATAATTTCTTGCGCACGCCGCGCAAGCGCCCCAGCAATTGACCATTCTGATTACGGTCGACCAGGGGGATCAGGCGATAGCCCACTTCCAGACCAATAACATCGGTCGGCAGCACATCGTCCCACGAGAGTTCGGAGTTCTCGACCGGTGGTAGTGGTGGTGGTGAGTCAGCCGCGTCCGCCTGGCGTTGTTTAAGCTTTTCATTCATCCACCACGCACTGGCGACCGCCACACTACCCATGGACAGAAAGGCAAAATTCGGCATGCCCGGGATCACACCCATGCCGATCAATATGCCGCCGGTGACTATCAGGCTCTTAGGATTGGCAAACAGCTGGGAAACGATCTGCTCGCCCATATCGCTGGCGGTGGAGGTGCGGGTAACCATAAAAGCGGCGGCGGTCGCCAATAACAGCGCAGGGATCTGCGCCACCAGACCGTCACCGATGGTCAACAGCGTAAAAACTTTGGCCGCTTCCGCTAGCGGCATGTTGTATTGCACGGCACCGATCACCAAGCCACCGATAAGATTGATGAACAGGATCAGGATGCCAGCGATGGCATCACCGCGCACAAACTTGCTGGCACCGTCCATCGCGCCGTAGAAGTCCGCTTCACCCGATACTTCGCGGCGCCGTGTGCGCGCTTCGTCCTGACCGATAAGACCGGCATTGAGGTCGGCGTCGATAGCCATCTGTTTACCTGGCATGGCGTCCAGGGTGAAACGTGCACTGACCTCCGAGATACGCCCAGCACCCTTGGTCACCACCACGAAGTTGATGATTACCAGAATCGCGAACACCACAAACCCCACCGTGAAGTTGCCACCCACGACAAAATCGCCAAAGGCCTTGATGACCTTACCGGCCGCCTCGGTACCGTTGTGGCCGTGCAGCAACACGACGCGCGTTGAGGCGATATTTAGTGCCAGGCGCAATAAGGTCGCGATCAGCAGCAGGGTTGGAAACGACGCAAAATCGAGCGGCCGTTTGGCATAAACACTGGCGAGCAGGACCACCAGCGCGAGTGAAATATTGAACGTGAACAGGATATCGAGCAGCAGGGGTGGCAATGGGATGATCATCATGGCCAAGATCGCGATCAGCAGGACGGGCGCACCCACGCCCCAACGCTGCAGGTTGCCGAAAAAATTGGTACCGTTCGCGGCGGTCAAAGTGGCCATGGCTTAATACTCAGTAGTGCATGTCATCGGGAATGGGCAGATCCACGGGTGGTGTTGGCACCAGGTCGCCGGCGCGCAGCTGGAACACATAGGCCAGCACCCGCGCGACGGCGATATAAAGCCCGGCCGGGATCTCGCGATTAAGTTTGGTGGTGTGATAAATCGCACGCGCCAGGGGCGGCGCCGACATCACCGTGATGCCATGGCTGAGCGCCGTCTCGCGGATGTTCTTGGCAACCAGATCGGTGCCCTTGGCAACCACCACCGGCGCTCGCATGGTGTCGGGTTTAAATTTCAGTGCGACGGCGTAGTGCTGCGGGTTGGTAATGATGACGTCGGCCTTGGGCACTTGCGCCATCATGCGGCGACGCGAAATTTCCTGCTGCATGGCCCGGATACGACTCTTCATTTCAGGCGAGCCGTCGGTCTCCTTCATTTCATCGCGTACTTCCTGTTGCGACATACGCAGCTGCTTGGCGTGCTGCCAGAGTTGCAATGGCACGTCGATAAAAGCGATGACTATCGTCGCTGCGCAACAGATCAGAAAAATACTGAACACCACCTCGGCACTGGCAGCGAGACCGTCGGCGAGATTGCCGTGACTAAGACCCAACAGGGTCGGCAGTTTGGCGCGCACGGCGACGATGGCAAAAACCAGAATCAAACCGAATTTGGCGACGGCCTTCAGCATCTCCAAGAGACCATGCGGCCCCAGCACGCGCTTGATACCCGCCCAGGGATCGAGCCGTGAAAACTTAGGTGCGAGCGCGTCGACTGAAAAATTCCAACCGCCCAGTGCCAGCGGCCCAATCACCGCCACCAACGCACCGGCCACCAGCACCGGAGTAACCGCGCGCAAGCCCGCGATGATCGTGTCGATGAGCCGCACCGGCAGCAGATTGCTGGAAAAAATCTCGGCATGGGATAAACGCAGAGCGCCGCGCATGACGGCCGCCAAACTGTGCATGAGCTCCGCACCCCCCATCTGCAGAGCCATCGCCCCACCAAACAGCACAAAAACGGTGGTCAACTCCCGCGAGCGCGCAATCTGGCCCTTTTCGCGTGCCTCACCCTGGCGTTTTTCAGTGGCCTCTTCTGAGCGTTCTTGCCCGTCTTCCGTCTCGGCCATGATCAGCGCGCCTCAAGGACACTACGCACCACGACAAACGCGCCGTCGAACAGGGCGAGACTGGTGGTGCGCAGATCATCCAAGGTCAGCGCAACGATCATGATGCCGGCCAGGATCGTGACGGGGAAGCCGATGGTGATGATGTTCAATTGCGGCGCAGCGCGGGTCATCACACCAAAAGCGAGATTGATCGCCAACAGCGCGATGACTACCGGTAGAGACAGCAGCAGTGCAGTCGCAAACAGTGTGCCGCTCCAGTCAACGATGATGTCTGCGCCGGCGCTGCTGAGCCCAATGGGGCCAATCGGCAGCAGAATGAAACTCTCGCCCAACAGTTTCAGCAGGACCAGGTGTGCGTCGGATACAAAAAAGATGAGACTGGCGAGGATCACATAAAGATGCGCCAGCACCGGCACCTGGCTGCCGCTGGTGGGGTCAACCATGGCGGCAAATCCCAGACCGGTCTGCTGCGCGACAAACTGACCGGCGAACTCAAACACCATAAAAGTCAGCCGCAGCACCATGCCGATGGTGGCGCCGACCACAACCTGCTGAAAAATTGTCAAAAGACCTGTTGCGCTCAGCGGTTCGATAGGCGCGACCGGTGCCACCACCGGTGCCAGCACACTCGTGATCGCGAGGATCAGGATCACACGCACCCGCATTGGGAGCGCGCGTGTACCCATGACCGGTGCAGCCATGACAAACCCGGCGATACGCAGAAAGGGCCACAACCACTGCGCCAGCAGTGCGGTCAGGGTTGCTTCCGAAACGGAGATGTTGCCCATGGTGTGGCCACCAACCTCAATCAGCCGATGAGACTGGGGATAGACGCAAACAAGCGCACGGTGTAGTCGGACAGTGCACCCAGGATGTAGGAGCCACCGACCACCAACACCGCCACGGTCACCAGCAATTTGGGGATAAAGCTTAAGGTCATTTCGTTAATCTGCGTGGCGGCCTGAAACAGACTAACCAACAAACCAACCGCCAACGCCGGCAGCAACAGCAGTGCCATCAGCAAGATGGTGAGATGCAGCGCATCGTTGCCCAGCGAAATTACCGTCTCTGGAGTCATGGCCAGATCTGGTTCTCAGGTATAAAAACTGGCGGCGAGGGTGCCGACGATCAGCGCCCAGCCATCGACCAAGACAAACAACATGATCTTAAAAGGCAGCGAGATGATCAGGGGCGAGAGCATCATCATGCCCATCGACATGAGCACACTTGCCACCACCAGATCGATGATGAGAAAAGGCAGAAAAATCAGGAACCCGATCTGAAAGGCGGTTTTTAATTCACTGGTGATAAAAGACGGTGCCAGGATCGTGAACGGCAGTGCGTCCTTATCTTTAAACGTTTCATGGCCCGCCATTTCGGTAAACAGCAAGATGTCCGATTCGCGTGTCTGCTCAAACATGAACCCCCGCACCGGCACGGCCGCGCGGGTCAGCGCGGTATTAACATCGAGTTTTTCGTCCAGATAGGGCTGCACTGCATCGACATACACCTTGTCTGCCACCGGCGACATGATGAAAAACGTCATGAACAATGCGAGCGCCACCAGAATCTGGTTTGAGGGTGTCTGCGCCGTGCCGAGTGCCTGACGCAGAATGGCCAGTACAATGATGATGCGCGTGAACGAGGTCATGGCCAGCATGACGGCGGGTAGGACCGTCAAGGCCGTCATCAACAGCAGAACCTGCAAGGTCAGGGTGTAGGTCTGGCTGCCATCAGCCTGCGTCGTCATTGATAACGCTTGCAGGCCCTGCGCTTGGGCGCCGGGTGATAACACCACCAGCGCGAGCAACAGGCAGGCGCCGCGCATCAGGAGGTCTCGCCCACGCGTTGTAGGCCGGCAGCGCGCAAGGCTTCATCAAATCGCGGGGTCGTTTCGCCGCTGAAACTGTGCAAGGTGGCGATACGGCCGGCTGACAGTCCGAGCAGAACGCGGCGTCCGTCGACCTCCACCAGCAGCAGCTTGTCACGGGTGCCCAGCGCCATACCCTCGATGATGCGTATATGACCGCTGCCCTGGGGCCGGATGGCCTGCAAACGGCGTGCCGCCCAGGCCGCGGCGACGATCATGCCCAACACCACACACAGCCCCAACACAACTTGCAGCGCCTGGCCGCTCGCAACCGGTGCAGTCGACCCCGCTGCACACAGATTTGGCAGCAGTGCGAGAGCGGCAATGGTCTGCGGACAGGAGCGGTAGCCCATGGTGATATGCTTCAGCTCAACTTGCGCACACGTTCGTGCGCGCTGATCACATCAGTCAGGCGAATGCCAAACTTCTCGTTCACCACCACCACTTCACCGTGGGCAATGAGGGTGCCGTTAACCAATACATCAAGCGGTTCACCCGCCAGGCGGTCGAGTTCCACCACTGAGCCTTGATTGAGCTGCAACAGGTTGCGGATCGCAACTTTGGTGCTGCCGATCTCCACCGTCAGCATGACCGGGATCTCAAGAATATTATCCAGACTGCCGGGTGGCAGATTGGCAGCCGCCGCATCTGCATCGAGATTACGCAGAGGTGCTGGCGTAGGTGGTGCGTCGGTGATAACCCCACCTTGTTCCGCCAGGGCCGCGCCCCATACATCATCAACGTCGTCCTGGGCTGCGTCGCTCATTTGGGTGCTCCGAGAGATATGGACTGCGGCATCAAATCGCCGTGGCGGATGGACTCAACAACTTTCATAGCCGCCTTGCCGTGCGAAGCGCCATAAACACCGCGAAACACCGGCACGTCGTCAACACGCGCAACGATGGTCGGTGGTAAATCCACGGGGAAGATCGTGCCGACTCTAAAGTCCATGACCTCCCGCAGCGATACCCGTTTACGTGCCAATGTCGCGTTGAGTGCAACTTCCGCAGTTTTGATTTCTTCGCGCAGAATGACTGCCCAGCGCTCATCTTTTTCCATCACGTCGCTCTGCACACCGGCATCAAGCAACTCGCGGATGGGTTCGATCATCGAATACGGCAAGGTTACGTGCATGTAGCCCGAGCCCGATTCCAGATCGATATGGAAGGTCGATACCACCACCACTTCACTGGGGGTCACGATATTGGCGAACTGCGGATTGACCTCGGAGTTGACGTACTCAAATTTAACCGGCATGACCGGGTTCCAGGCTTCTTCCAGCCCAGCGAATACGATATCCAGGAAGCGTTTGACGATGCGCATTTCCGTGGTGCTGAAGTCGCGCCCTTCTATCTTGTTGTAGAAGCGCCCTTCGCCACCGAAGAAACAATCCACCAACGAAAAGATCAGCTTGGGGTTACACACGATCAACGCCGAACCCTTCAGCGGTCGCATGCGTATGATGTTCAAGTTCGATGGCATCAGCAGCGTATGTACGTACTCGCCAAACTTTGAAAGCTGTATGCCTTCCAGGGAGATCACCGGCGAGCGACGCAGCATGTCGAACAAACTCTGCCGCAGATTGCGTGCCAGGCGCTCATTGATCATCTCCAGTGTTGGCATACGACCGCGCACGATGCGGTCCTGCGTAGTGAAGTCGTATTGCTGCGCCGTGCCGGGGGGCGCTGCCGCTTCTACCTCGGTTTCGACATCACCGCTGTCGACACCCGACAGCAGCGCGTCAATTTCGTCTTGGGAAAGCAGATCGGAATTGGCCATGGCTGATATCCGCTAAGTGGCGTGCGTGGCTCAATGCATCACGAAGTTGGAAAAGAAGAGGTCTTCGATGCCTGGTTTGCCGGTTTGTCCTTCCAGTACGCCCTGGACCGCGGCAAGCGCTTCAGCACGCAGCTTTTCTTTGCCTTCGTTGGCTTGCAGATCTTCAAAAACCTGGCGACTTAAGAGCAGCACTAAACTATTGCGGATGGCCGGCATGTGTTTTTCGACAGCCTTTTCAATTTCAGGCTCCTTGGTCACGACCGACAACTCGCATTTCAGATATTTGGAACGACCATTACGGTCGGCGAAGTTGATCACGAACTCAGGCTTGATATCGATATAAACCGGCTCATGCACCACAACTTCTTCAGCGTGTTCGGCCTCGGCCTTTTTATCGCCGCCCTTGAGCATGACGGCCACACCACCACCAATGGCGGCCAGCAGCACCACGGCGACCGCGATGATGATGAGTTTTTTGTTACCACCGGCGGGGGCCGGCGCAGCTGCTGCTTGTGACATGTGTGAGCTCCAGGCTTAGGTTTCGAAGGAGCCTTGTGCAATCGGCATGCCACTCGACCAAACCCCTGGGCATGCTTTTTCGACAAACGCGGAATAAGGCGCGGCCCAATCGCCAAGCGACTGATCGTATTAAGACTTCATCTTGGGGATCACCAGCAGCGATGGCCGTGGACAATGCTGAGCGGAGAGGGTCGAGATGGCGACACACAACCAGAACCCGTGTTTATGGCGCGCGCTGCGCTAATGACGGTGTGTTTGCCGACAAGTTATTGACGGACCGCGCGACTCAGACAAACGCATCGATCAGACCGATACGTAATACTCGGGCCGGTGTTATCGAGGCCAAGGGTGTCTGCTCGAAATCGGTGTCGTTGTGCGCAGGGCCACCATCAAAAGCCGGCTGAGCTTGCTGACGCTCTGGCATCTGCGCGAAGACACCGGCCTGCGCCAGCGATAAACCGGCTTCGGCAAACGAGGCGCGCAGTCTCGGCATGGCATCGTTCAAGGCTTCACGCGTAGCGGCATGGCTCGCCACTATTTGCACTTTGGCCTCATCACCGATCATCGTGACGCGCACTTCGACCGGTCCGAGCTCCGCCGGGCTGACAGCTATCTGGGCACTTTGCACACCTTCACCCAACATCACGCTGATATGTTGATTAAGACGCTCGGCAAACAGGGCTGGTTGGTCCATGGGCAGCGGCGCTGGCTTGGCAGCGTAGGCGGGGCTGCTCGTTACCGGTTCTTGAGCGCGCGCGCCGTGTAGCGCCGCAATGCCATCAAGTGCGTTATCAACACGTACTGAATTAACTGCGCCGTTGCTGCTGGTCACTTCGGCGAACAGTAACGAAGCACTCGCGCTCGGCGTGGTGTCCGTTGCGCCGGGCGGCCCCTGTGCGCCAGCCGTGGCGCCGGTCACTTGGTCCTGCAAGTTGGCAATAGCGCAAGCGAAGTCTTTTTCATCGTCCGCCGTAACAACTGTCGGCGATAAAGCTTGCTGTGCCGCGCCGCTGACCATGGCACTGGCGAGGGCGCGTTGCGGCCCCGTCTGAGCGGCAATCCTCGGCCGCACGGCTGGCAAGTCCTGACCACCCATCGTCGTTCCAACCGCAGCCGTCGTCGCGGACGGCGCCTCACTGGTCGCGGGCAACGCGGCGTTTTGCGCTAATAATGCCGCGATGAATGCGTCGCTTGCATGGGTATCCGTGGCGGCGGAATTCTCGCTACTGGCAGGCAGTTGGCCACCCGGGCGTGTTTCGACCGGGGTGCTGGGCAGGGCATCGATAGCGGGCATTTTTTTCTCCGTGACGGCTGTGGCTTGGCAGGACTCAGGCCGATATCAGCAAAGGTCGTGCCACCCACCCGCGGCACTCGTGGCGGCCGTGGCACACTGTGTGCCCACCCCGTCCGTAACCCATTCAAGGAGTTCAACCGATGCACGTTTCAACCCGCGGCCCCACATCGCGTCGACGCATTTTGGTGACGGGCGGCGCCGGTTTCCTCGGCTCCCACCTATGCGAGGCACTGCTGGCACGCGGCGACGACGTGCTGTGTGTGGACAACTTCTACACCGGTGCCAAGGACAATGTTGTGCATCTGCTCGACAACCCGATGTTTGAACTGCTGCGTCACGACGTCACCTTCCCGCTCTACATCGAGGCCGACGAGATCTACAACTTGGCTTGTCCGGCCTCACCTATCCACTATCAGTTCGACCCGGTGCAAACCACCAAGACCAGCGTGCACGGTGCGATCAATATGCTGGGTCTGGCCAAACGCATCAAAGCGCGCATTCTGCAGGCCTCCACCAGTGAGGTGTATGGCGACCCCGAAATTCATCCCCAGACCGAAGACTATTGGGGGCACACCAATCCCATCGGCCCGCGCGCCTGTTATGACGAAGGCAAACGTTGCGCCGAAACGCTGTTTTTTGATTACCACCGCCAGCATGGCCTGGAGATCAAGGTCGCACGCATCTTCAATACCTACGGTCCACGCATGCACCCGAATGATGGTCGTGTGGTATCGAATTTTATCGTGCAGGCGCTGCAGGGGCAGGACATCACCCTCTATGGTGATGGCTCCCAGACCCGCTCATTTTGTTACGTGTCGGACTTGATCGCCGGCCTGCTGAAACTAATGAACAGTCCGCCGGCGGTGACCGGGCCCATCAATCTGGGCAACCCCGATGAGTTTACTATTCGTCAACTGGCCGAGCTCGTGATTGAGATGACGGGCGCGCGCAGCAAACTTACCTTCAGTGAACTACCCACCGACGATCCCCGTCAGCGTCAACCCGATATCACACGCGCGCGGACGCACCTGGACTGGACACCCAGCATCAAGCTGCGCGACGGACTGGCAAAAACAATTGAATATTTCGAGCGACGTTTGGCGCGCTGAGGGCAGTCCCCCATCACTCAATGCCCAAAATCACCACACGGCGGTCGTCGATCTCCCGTGGCAGGCGCCCTTCGCGACTAGCTTGCTCGGTGCGCACACAACTACCCAGAATATCAACCAGCACATTGGCGCGTTGCGCCTCACGTTCCCACGCCATGAGATCGTCCACACATTCGCGTTCCGAGCGTGTCACCATGGCGTCCAAGGCGGTGATGGGCTAGGTGCTGGGCATCGTCACCCGCGCCATTGCAAGTCATCTGGTTAAAACCGCCGGCTATCACCACACCACAACTCAGACTGGCGCGGTGACGTTGATTCAACGCTTCGGCACCGCTTTGAACATGAACATCCACTTCCATATGCTGTTCCTCGATGGCGTATACGTTACAACGGGCGAGCGGTTGATCTTTCGGCGGGTGCCGTCGCCGACCGTGGTGGCGCTTGAGAATTTGGATTACGTCATCAGTAAACGCGTTGGCGACGCACTTGAACGCCAAGGATTGCTCGTGCGGGATTTTGAAAATAGCTTTCTGACGCTGGACACGCCTGACCGCGCTGGGCAGTCGCCGCAGCAGATGACAACAGCTCGCTGGCGAAAGCCGCTGGGTTTTCGTTACACGCCGGGGTGGCGCTCGAGGCACACGAATTAGATTCGAAGAGGAGAATAGCAGCGACGAAATCGGTCGGTCGCTAGCCGTCTACAAACAGATGATTGCGCTGGTTTGAGAGCGCGTAGGCGTCATATGGATTTGGTCGGCACACGATTGCCTTGTATCCAACTCGCCAGCTCGTGCTCACCCAATTCGCCGTTAGCGACAGCGAGCATTGTTCGAATGGCATCGGGTTGCTCGGCATTCAGGGCAAAGCCATTAATCGCGAGCAACACACCGATTGATAAAAAGGCTGCCCGCTTGTTGCCGTCTACAAAGGCATGGTTCTTTGCCAATCCGTATGCATAGCTCGCTGCGAGCTCGGAAATTGATACTTCGGGACGGTAGCCATAAGCGTTGCGAGGTCGGGCGAGCGCCGAGTCGAGCAATCCCTCATCCCTTATGCCCCGGGCACCGCGGAACATAGCGATACTCTCTTCATGCAACAGGAGCACTGCTGTTCTAGTAATCCAGCGCGGCGCTGCGGTCATTCAGCGAGCGCTTTGAACGTGTCTCGGTATTGCTTCATGAACGCTTGCCCTGCCTCCAATTCCTCGCGGATCGTGGGATCGTAAGGCGTTATTAGGTAGCCTTCGGCCGTTTCAATCGCGTAGAGGCAGTCGCCCTTTTCTACTTTCATTCGGGCAAGCATGTCTTTCGGGATCACAGTCCCCGTCGATGTCCCGACCGCAGTCAGCTTGAGGATAGTCATGTGGGTACGCCTTCAATAGTTATGTTTATTATTATGTGACTGCTCTGCTCCTAGCAAGGCGCAGCGAAATTAGCGCAGTAACAGCTATTGGTCTCATTGTTCCCTTGTGAACGACCGTGACTAAATCGTGACGCCGAGTTGTCACCTGCTGTATTCGGCTGGCGATTTCTGTCACGACGAGGTGCCATCAAAATAATTGCGCGCATCGAACGGCCAGTGGTGGTCAAGAAAATCCTCGTTCATCTCGCGCAGCGGGCCGAGTCCGCGACACCAGGGTTCAGACCCGTCCGCCCGCGCGCCGCCGCAACAAAAACCGCCGGACCAAACACAACCAGGCTGACGGCAGATCTCTCTCTGACGCAGGAACGCGAAGCTGGCCTGACACCCGCTTCGGTGTCGCTCACGCCAGCGCAATAACCGCTCGATGTTTCTTGGCAGGAAATGGTCTCAGTAGTGCGCCCGAACGGCACGATCACGTCTCTCGACGGTGCTCGAACCCATCCCCGGCGGCACACGCCATCCGTCGAATAGGGCGGTTAGTGTGTCAATTTCATCGAGTCGGTGACGATGGTGGGACGATTGCCGCTCGACTCGAACGCAAACGACGAAACAAAAATCAAGTGTTCGTCCGTGCCGTTTCTGTACTTGCGGATAAAAACCTGGAAACCGGCGCTCCGCTCAATATCAAGGGAGGGCATCAAATACTATTTTTGACCTTCAGCATACCGAGCACTTGTAAGCGACCGCAAGAACGCGAGCAAATCGCTTTTCTCCGAAGGGGTTAGGATGACGGGTCTTGTCGATTCGCTGACCCGGTAGTAAATCTCTTGATTTAATGCGTCTTCAAGTATTGCGAGGCTGCCAGCGTGCATATAGGGCGCGGTGAGTGCGACGTTGCGTAGGCTGGGAGTTTTAAATTTTCCAATATCTTGTGGGCGCTTAGTCACGTTGAATCGTCCTAACGCAGAAACCACCGGATCGCGCAGTATTAAATTCCGGCCGAGTGTTTCGATCGGCACAGAACTGACGTATGTCGCCGCCGCGCCTATCTCGTGCACAGTGTCTTCAAAGCTAATGCCTAGACCGTGAAATTCGAAATCAGAAAAGAGCGCGCCGTCATCCCCAATCGTATGACAGGTGTCGCAGTGAGCACGACTACGAAACAACCCCAAGCCGCGTATCTCTGACGAGTTGAGTGCCTGCCGATCTTTTTGAAAGAAGTAGCGGTCAAAGCGCGAGTCACCGAAAGATAACGTGCGCTCATATTCTGACAACGAACGAGCAATTAATGTCGGCGTTATTGCCTGACATTTTGTCGCATACGCCTGCGCAAACAATTCGCAATAAATTGGTTGCGCACGGACTTTCGCAATCAGCTCGTCGAGATCCTTGAGGCCCTGTTCAAGCGGATTTAAAAAAGGATCTAGCGCTTGTTCTTCTAACGTTGCGCGCCGACCATCCCAAAATAAATTGGGTGCGTACGCGATATTGATCAAGCTCGGCACATTGCGCGTGCCACGTCTCCCAGTATTGCCTATGCCGGTTGTCCGCCTATCGGTAAAAGCGTCACTGGGGTTATGACAAGTGACACACGCGGTGTTACCGTCGATGCTCAACTGTCTATCGAAAAACAGTCGCTCCCCCAGTTCGATAGCTGATGGGTTGTCGGTAGATAAATATGGTCGAGGGGGCAAACCGAGTGCAACGTTCTGAGCCGACGCTGACGCGAATGTAACGGCACAAAGTAGCAAGATGCGCCACAGAGCAATACAGCAACGGCAGATCATCACCAGAATTTTGAATGGGTTTTGAATGGGTTTAAAGACCAGAGGCATCCATTGTTGGTCGTGCACATCCTAAAAAATATCCCTATAGACAATTTAAGTCAGAGCGGTGTAGTCTCGGGCAAATGCAACCAGCGGCCGGGCCTGTTCACGCCTGTACGCCAGGAGCCGCCTGAGTCCGCAACGGGCCACCGATGCTACTCGTGTGCGAACGCAGGGAGAAGCGATTGATGAATAGCGTCAAAGGCAAATTCGATATGACCGCTGAGGGTAACCGTTAACTACGCGGCGTCCTGTTCGCGCTCGTAGAACGGGCTCAGATTGTCTCCAACTAAAATGTTGGAGAGTGCGATGAAAGAGACGACACGA
>JAYUQF010000468.1:0-8467 GCA_043756885.1 Pseudomonadota bacterium | reverse complement strand
GGCTGGGCTATCCCATGTGGGTTCCGCGCAACGGCGGCCGTGGTAATCGACTCCGCGTGCAGTGTATCAATCGACGTCGGTCCCTGGCTGTGATGCAGGTGCCGGCTGGGGTTCGCCAGTGTGTGGCGACGTCCGAGCACGCAGGTGCCGGAACTGCGTTGGACGGTTCCAATCGTACGCTCACCTGAAACCCCGCTACGGGATTTTTGACAATGAAAAGAATGCTGGTCAACGCGACCCAGCCTGAAGAGCTGCGCGTTGCATTGGTCGATGGACAACAACTCTACGACCTTGATATCGAAGCGACAGGCCAAGAACAGAAAAAGTCGAACATCTATAAGGCAAAAATCATACGTATCGAGCCTAGCCTCGAAGCGGCGTTTGTCGACTACGGCGCGCAGCGTCATGGGTTTTTGCCGCTGAAAGAGATCGCTCGCTCGTACTTTAAAGACAAAGGCAAAAGCGCCGGTAACGGCGGCCGCGTCAATATTAAAGATGTGCTGTCCGAAGGCCAGGAACTGGTTGTTCAGGTCGAAAAGGAAGAACGCGGCAATAAAGGCGCAGCCCTCACTACCTTCATCAGCCTCGCTGGGCGCTATCTCGTCGCAATGCCAAACAATCCCCGGGCTGGCGGTGTCTCCCGTCAGATCGAAGGCGACGACCGCGACGAGGCGCGAGAGGCTATGTCGGGGCTCGAAATCCCGGAAAACATGGGTCTCATCCTGCGCACAGCCGGGGTCGGCAAGTCCACGGAGGAGCTCCAGTGGGACCTCGATTACCTGATGCAGCTGTGGAAAGCGATTTCCGAAGCCTCAGAAAGCCGTAAGTCACCCTTCCTGATATTCCAGGACCGCAATGTCATTATTCGTGCGGTGCGGGATTATTTGCGCAACGATATCGTCGAAATCCTGGTCGATGACCGCAAGTTGTATGAACAAGCTCAAGAATTCATGCAGCAGGTGATGCCGCAGAATATCGGCAAACTTAAGCTTTATGAAGACAGCGTCCCGCTGTTCACGCGCTATCAGATCGAGGGACAAATTGAATCGGCCTTTGCCCGTTCGGTGCGTCTTCCGAGCGGTGGCTCCATCGTGATCGAGCCCACAGAAGCGCTGATCACCATCGACATCAATTCTGCCAAGGCTACCCAAGGTGGCGACATCGAGGAAACTGCGGCCCGGACTAATCTTGAAGCGGCTCACGAGATCGGTCGTCAACTGCGCCTGCGAGACCTGGGCGGCTTGATTGTCATCGATTTCATCGATATGCAATCGGCCAAGAACCAGCGTGCTGTTGAAACCATGCTGCGTGATGCCGTGCAGGCCGACCGTGCCCGCGTGCAGATCGGACGCATTTCCCGTTTTGGCTTATTGGAAATGTCGCGTCAGCGTCTACGGCCTTCGCTGACGGAATTCAGTCACGAAATCTGCCCGCGCTGCGATGGTGTTGGCACCATTCGCAGCGTCAAATCGACCGCGTTGGGTGTGCTGAGGTTAATCGAAGAAGAGGCGATGAAAGATTCGACCGTTAAGGTCAGCGCTCAGGTGCCGGTCGATGTCGCAACATTCCTGTTAAATGAAAAACGTCAGGACGTAACGGGCATCGAAGCGCGCCAGGAAGTGCAAATCTTGCTGATCCCGAATCAAAACCTTGAGACCCCGCATTTCGAAATCCAACGCATCCGCGAACAGGATTTGCCTAAGATGAAACTTGGCGAATCCTATGAAATGGTGAGCGAAGCCGAGAGCCCCACGGTTGACTTAACACGTACCAAGCCGCTGCCGGCGCCCCAGCAAGCGCTGGTCAAGGACGTGGTGCGCGCGACACCACGGCCCGAACAAACGCCGGCGACTCTGGTCGCACCGCGCCCCGGTTTTTTCTCCAAGCTATTTGGCGGATTGTTCGGCGCTGGTGAAACCACTCCCACCCCTGCGCCTGCAACCCCCGCCCTACGCAGTGCTGCCGCAGAGCGCAATCGCAATTCGGTTCGTGATGGCGAACGTGATAGTCGCCAGGATGGTGCCCGTCGCGGTCGAGGTGGCGTCAGTCGACGTGGTGGGCAGTCAAATCGTGAACCCGGGGCGCGTGACAGCACAAATCGAGAGGGAAACAACCGCGACGCCGGTAATCGCGATGGCAGCCAGAGAGAGTCTAGCCCTCGTGAGCGCACCAACCGCGAGGCTGGCAATCGCGAAGCGGGAAGTGCAAACCGCGAACCGGTTGTCCGCGAAGGCAGTGATCGCGAGCAGGCTAACCGTGACGCTCCCAACCGAGACGGTGCCAACGAACCGCGCCGCAGTCGTGGCCGCGGCCGCGCTGGGCGGGCACACAGTGAGGGTGTTGACGGCGAACAGGCGGCGCCGGGCAACGAGCCACGTAACGACGATTCGGGCAGTGGTAATCGTGGACGTCGCGACGGCCGCCGTGATCGGCCGCGCGATGAGCAGGCCACGGTGGTGGTGGTGCCACTAGCGAATGCCGTCGAACCCGGAAACGAGGCAATAATGCCGCCAGCTCAGCTCGCAGATACCCATGGTCTGGACGAATTCAATACACCAGATTACGCCTACGACGACGATCCTACCGACCGCAACTTCAATGTCGAAGTGGAACCCGTGCAGGCAATTGAGCTTGCAGGTTACGACGACGACGTTGACCCGCAGCCGCTGGCGGTGGCTGTGCAGGATCGATTCGAGTTCGAGCCAGCGAATGTGGCCACCGCGGAATCCGTCGCAACAGTCGAGCCCGAACCAGCTGCTTTAATACTCGCCACACATGAATTGGAGATTGTTAGCGTCGCGCTCGAACCGGTGCACAGTGTTGTTTCAACGGTGATGCCACCGTTGTACGAGGTGAGCATCGAGTCGCAGGTGAGTGCACCTGATGTCGCTACCCAGCCGGCAAATGACGACGACAAGGAGCAACCCGTCTAAGGGCGCTGGACGCAGTTACCCAGTGACATGCTCATTGCAGCATCTCGCGCGTTGCGCGGAAGTTAATCTCGGGAAAGCGCTCCTGCGCCAGACCGAGGTTGACCATCGAAGGTGCCAGGTAGGCCAGTTGACCAGCGCCATCGACGGCCAAATACTGTGCTGAGTGTGTTTTAAGCTTATCGATTTCGGCAGATTTGGCTGCCGTCACCCACCGCGCAGTCTGCACCGTGATCGGTTCGAACACACAATCGACCGAATACTCGTACTTGAGACGCCACGCCACTACGTCGAACTGCAGAACGCCAATTGCACCGAGCACGATGTCATTGCGGTTGACATAACTGAAGACCTGCGCGGCACCCTCCTCACAGAGTTGAGTGAGCCCTTTGACCAGCGCCTTGCTTTTAAGGGGATCAGCGGTGCGCACCCGCCTGAATAATTCGGGCGCGAAGCTCGGAATGCCAAAAAATTTAAACTTCTCACCTTCCGTGAAGGTGTCGCCGATTTGAATCGTGCCGTGGTTATGGATGCCGATGATGTCGCCGGCCCAAGCGGAATCGGTAGCATCGCGGCCCTGAGCCATGAATCGAATTGCATTGGGCAACTGCACTTGGCGCGCTAGACGTACATTGAAAAATTTCTTGCTGTCCTGGTACTGACCAGAGCAAATTCGCACGAAGGCAATGCGGTCGCGGTGATTAGGGTCCATGTTTGCCTGGATCTTAAAAACAAAGCCCGAGAAATTTTGCGAGTCGGCAGGAACCCGTCCCTCCGTTGTATCGCGGGCCAGCGGCCCGGGGGCAATATCGATAAATGAGTTGAGCAATTCCCTCACGCCGAAATTGCGCAGCGCGGTACCAAAAAAGACCGGCGTGATGCTTCCAGCCAGATATGCGTCACGGTCGAATTCCGTGCCGGCACCTTCAATCAACTCGATCTCTTCGAGCAGCACCTTAACGCTGTCCGGGAACCTAGATTTAGCTTCTTGCAGCGTGATCTGGTCTGCAGCTTCTCGCTGATCGTTCTCGGCCCCCCTGAGGTAAGGAATGACACAGCGCGTGCGGAAATCAAAGATCCCGTCAAAATGCTGACCAGAGCCTAGCGGCCATGTTACCGGCGCACATTTGATCTTGAGTATCGTTTCGATTTCATCGAGTAGATCGAGTGGATCGCGCGCATGCCGATCGAGCTTATTGACGAACGTAATTACCGGTGTGTTGCGTAAGCGGCAGACTTCCAGAAGTTTTATCGTGCGGTCTTCGACGCCACGTGCCGCATCTATCACCATCAGGGCCGAATCAACTGCGGTGAGAGTGCGATAAGTGTCCTCGGAAAAGTCCTCGTGGCCAGGTGTGTCGAGTAAGTTGATGACGCGATCACGATATTCAAACTGCATCACTGACGAGGTCACGGAAATACCACGCTGTTTCTCGATTTCCATCCAGTCAGAAGTGGCGTAACGGGTACTTTTTCGCGCCTTGACGGTACCGGCAATATTGATCGCACCGCCGAGCAATAACAGCTTTTCAGTGACGGTGGTTTTGCCCGCATCGGGATGCGAAATGATCGCGAAGGTGCGACGACGTGGGATTTCCAGGTGACTGTCTGACATGGCTTGCATTGTTATAAGGCGGTTAATTGATCCCAAGTGTCGTGCCGCAGAAGTGCGCGGCCACGGCAGGGCACGATTGCATCAAGTGCAGAGCGCGACGGCTACACGAATTTCAGTTTGATTCGAGGACAACAAAGGCAACGGCGAAGCCGCCTTCGTCAGTAAGAGAGATATGGCTTGCATTAATGCCCATCACTTCGAACAGCCGCGCGGCCTCGCCCGAAACTGCGAGATTCGGCTTGCCGCTCGGCGAATGTACTACATACATTTGGCGCGGAGCGATACCTTGGCGAAATCCCGTACCCAGGGCCTTTGAGGTCGCTTCCTTGGCTGCGAAGCGCATCGCAAGGAAACGCGCAGGGTCGCGTGTGCAGGTGAAGTCACGCAATTCACTGGTCGAGAGGATACGCTCCGGAAAGCGCATCCCAAACCGTGAGTAGGAGTCGCTGAAGCGCTTGATTTCAGCCATGTCGATGCCGATCCCACGGATCATGGCTGCCCCCCGTTGATAACAATCTTCATTTCTTCCACCGCAGCCGTCATGCCTACAAACAGGGCTCGCGCGACGACCGCATGTCCAATATTCAGGTCGCGCATTTCCGAAATCGTGCCGATGGCGGCGACATTCTCATAATGCAAACCATGCCCTGCGTTGATAATCAGGCCCGCAGCGGCGGCGCGGGTAGCACCAACTTGAAGTAATCGGAGCTGCTCAGCGCGCACTTTTGCATTCGGCGCGTCAGCGTACGCGCCCGTGTGGAGTTCAATGGCTGCCACACCAAGACGAGCAGCTGCATCAATCTGCTCGGCATCTGGATCGATGAATAATGAAACTTCGATACCCGCTCGCGCGAGATGGGCGCACAAGGGACCAAGGTGTTCATAGTGCGCCAGCACATCCAACCCGCTCTCCGTTGTCAGCTCGGCGCGCCGCTCCGGCACGATACAGCATGCCCACGGCCGCACGGCGCAAGCGATTGCCACCATCTCATGGGTGGCCACCATCTCAAGGTTCATCGGCACAACGAGTGAGCGTCGCAACTGATGCACGTCGGCGTCCTGAATATGGCGACGATCTTCTCGCAGATGAACGGTGATGCTGTCCGCCCCACCAACTTCGGCAGCACGCGCAGCAATCGTGAGGTCTGGGTAGTGGCCACGACGCGCCTGACGCAGAGTTGCGACGTGATCAATATTAACTCCGAGCTTCATGGCCGTGCTGTTGTTATGCGATGTTCGTCAGGAGAGCAGAAAACCTGCACGACATTCTACGGCTTTCCGCTCGGCTGTGCCTCGAACAGCTTGCGCGATGTCAGCGGTCGTCCGTCGAGATGATGGTTGAGCACATGACGCATGAGAAGCTTGGCTTCGCGCAAAGCGCGTGGCGAAAGCTCAGCTTCGCTTGCCAGGGCCAGCAATGTTGCGCCGTGAACTTTGATGCCGCTGCTCTCAGGGCCGACCCGGACCGGTCCACGCTCAACGTCATACAGGTAGTCGCCTTCGGCTTCCAACGCCTGCCCACTACCAGCCTCGCTATCGAGTTGCAGACCGAAACCTAAAGCGTCGAGCAGCTGTTTTTCAAAATGCCTGAGTAATAGTTCAATTCCGCGCGTTGCCGCCAGTGCGTCGAGCGCGTCCTCGTAAACTCGGTAGAGCTCGGGATTCGGGTCATGAGTGGCAGTCAGACGCACTACCAATTCGTTGATGTAAAACAGGCAGTAGAGGCGTTCGCCCGTAAGCGTCGGTCCCGGGGCGACAACTTCGGCACGGATAAGGTTAAGCAGTTCAGTGCGTCCACCAAAAGTCAGACGCAGCGGGATCAGCGGTTGCAAGGTGGCCGACAGCAACGAATTACGCCGCAGCGCACCGCGTGCCACCGCCCCTACCCGGCCACGCTCACGCGTCAGAAATTCAACGATGAGGCTGGTTTCGCGATAGCGCCGAGAGTGCAACACGTAGCCGTAATCACCGGACGCATCGGCCGACATGTCACCGCCTCAGTCGCGCAGACCCAGAGGGTGCATCGCTTCCGGGCTGTCAGTCCAACCACGTCGGGTTTTTACCCAGACACGCAAATAGACATGTCTAGCCAACAACTGTTCGAGATCCTGTCGGGCTTCCACAGAAATCCGTTTCAAGAGTTCGCCGTCTTTCCCTATCACTATGGATTTTTGACTATCCCGCTCCACCCAGATAGTGGCGAGAATGCGCGTGACATTATCCTCATCCTTAAACTCGTCGATTAGTACCGTCGTGCGATAGGGCAATTCGTCGCCAAGAAACCGCAGGGTTTTCTCCCGGATGATCTCGCTCGCAAAAAAACGCTCTGGACGGTCGGTGATCTGATCGTGGGGATAAAGATGAGCTCGTTCGGGCATTGTTCTGCTCAAACACTGCACCAGATCTGTCACTCCCGCCCCTGTGCGCGCGCATACCGGGATAATTTCCGCAAAGGACTTGTCCGTCCCGAGCTGCGCAATCAGAGGCAGCAGATCAGACTTTGATTTCAGTAGATCGTGTTTGTTGAGCGCCAGCACTATGGGCAATTCCGCCTTGCTCAGCATTTCATACACGATCTGATCGTCGGCGTGCCAGTAACGTGCGTCGCTCACCAGCACAGCATAGTCAACGTCACCCATTGCATGGCGCACTTGGCGATTCATCATGCGATTTAGTTCGTTCTTCGGATGACGCTGCCAGCCAGGTGTATCAACGAACACTAATTGACTATTGTCGATGGTCTTCACGCCGAGGATTTGATACCGGGTGGTCTGCGGTTTGCGCGAGGTAATACTGAGCTTTTGACCCAGAATCGAATTCAACAGCGTGGACTTGCCGACATTGGCGCGGCCCACGATCGCCACCAGCCCACACCGTTGTTCGGTACTGGTAGTCACTGCGGGTTCAGCAGGTCAAGAGTCGCGCGCGCGGCCGCTTGTTCGGCTTTGCGTCGGGTCGGGCCGTTGGCCACCACCGGTGCCGGCAGACTATCAACCACGCAGCTAACCGTGAACATCTGCTCATGGGAAGGGCCTGAAATATCCATAGTTTTGTACTCCGGCAGGCAGCGACGCCGACTCTGCAAAAACTCTTGAAGCTCGGTCTTAGCGTCTTTGCGGGTGCTATCCGGGTCGATGGTGGTTAGGCGCGATTGCAACAGACATAACACAGAGCGTCGACAAGCCTCTATCCCGCCATCCAAATAAATAGCGCCAAGCAAGGCTTCTACAGCATTTGCGAGTATCGAATCGCGGCGCCAGCCCCCACTTTTCAGCTCCCCTTCGCCCAGATGAATAAGTTCGCCGAGTCCTAAACTTCGTGCCACGTCGGCTAGCGTTTCACGGTTGACCAGGGTGGCGCGGATTCGTGTCAACTGACCTTCGTCGGCGTCGGGATAAGTGGCAAAAAGAAATTCCGCGACAACCATCCCAAGCAGTGCGTCGCCCAAAAACTCAAGACGTTCGTTGTGCCGTGCCCCAACACTACGGTGAGTCAGCGCGCGTGCCAGTAGCTCGCTATCGTTAAAGACATAGCCCAGGACACGCAGGACTTTACTAGCGGCTTGCTGCAAGACGATTATTTATTCGTCGCCCTGGACGGGACCGAATTCTTTGGCGTTGCGATATTTCATGACGATGTCGAGATTGGAGAAAAACGGGGCGCGGATCTCATACTCCATCATCACAACCTTGATCGGGGTGCCCCTCTTTTTGCCGACGGTCACGACCTTAGACAAACTTGGCGTGTCGAAGCGATCAACGTCGCTTACGTCAAATTGGCGCATGATTGCCTGCACGATTTCTGCCTTGTTCATGCGCGCAGCGGCTGGGTTTGCCGCGAGATGATCCATTGCCTGGTCAACCTTCATCTTCTCGTTATAAAGCGGCCACAGTCGCATGATGAACAACGCCAGTGTACCCAA
>JAYUQF010000467.1:0-8476 GCA_043756885.1 Pseudomonadota bacterium | reverse complement strand
AGCTCAGCACGGGTAACACGCGATGCGCCGATGACGGTGGCGCCACCATTTTCATGATCGGCGGTGACTATCATCAGCGTTTCGGGATGAGCGAGTGTGTACTGCTTGACCTTGTCGATCGCGCGGTCGAACTCGATGGTGTCCAGGATCATGCGTTCAGCATCCATGTTATGGGACTGCTTATCGATGGACGCAGCTTCGACCATCAACACAAAACCCTGGGGGCTGATGGTGTCCAATACCTGTAAAGCTTTATCGGTCATTTCATCGAGCATGGGCTGATTGGGAAAACCAAAGTCATCGACCACACTTGAAGTGCCACGGCGCTTGCCAATCTTATCCAAGGCCACGTTCATATTTGATAACGCAAACAGGCCCAGTAGTGGCTTGCTGCTGGGTGCCGCTTGCATGGCGGTGAGATCGGGAGCGTAGCTCCAGCCCGCGGCAGTGAACGCGCTGATCAGATCACGCCCGGCGTCGTCGCTGATACCGCGGCTGGCGCCCCAGGCCGTGGTGATGTCTGCACTTAAGCTGTAATCACTGGCCACGCCGCGCGACGAGCCATTGAAGTTCGCAGCGCCGCCGGCACGACCACAGCCGGGATTGGTGCCGGTGCACAGGTTGGGATTGGGCAGAAACCACTTGCGGCCACCACCCATGAGTACGCTCAGCCCGGTGCTGGCGCGGTCGTCAAAATATTGGTCAACAATACCGGTGCCAAAAGCGCGCGCCTGGGTGTGTACGGCGTTGGCCGCCGGGGTTGCATCAAACACATCGGCAGTGGTCACCAGACCGAGTTTTTTGCCTTGGGTGCGGGCCAGAAATTCGGCCAGATTCTCAACCCGCGGATTATCAAACGCGGCCTCGGTATCATCGGGCCACACCCCTTGCTGATGGTTGGCGGCCTTATTACCCGTGACATAGTTGGACATACCCGGCGCGGAATCCGTCACGATCGAGTTCAAGGAAAAGGTCATGATCTGTGCGGTGTAAGGCAGGCTGTCCATCGCCAGTTGGCCGCGCGCTTTGCCCTGGGCAACACCCTTGAGCATGATGCGTGCCGCCGTGCGGTGGCCAACCCCCATACCATCACCCAGCATGATGACAATGTTCTTGGCTTTTTTGCCGCCGGCATTGATCGCCACCACTTCAAAATCACCGTTGGCCGTACTCGCTGTGCCATCACTCTGGGTCGCCACTGCGCTCAATATATGCACGCCTGGTTTGGTGTTCGAATAAGCGCGCAACGAGGCCACGACTGAATTGGGTGCGAGCACCGCGAGCAATCCGCTCGACACCATCGCTGTTGCTCCGACCGGCGCACCGGGCATGACGGTGGCGACCACCGCACCATCAATCTTGAATTCAACGCGGCTCACGGTCGCGCCAGCGGTGGGCTGCACGGTGGCCTGCAAATCAAAGCGCTGACCGGGAATGAAGCGCGCGATCATCGGCAATTTTTCGCGACCATCCGTCGCAAATAGCTGGCTGGGTGGTGTCAAACGGGAAATGCTGGGCGCCGCCTGCGCCTGCAGCGCCAGCACACTGCTAAACAGCAGGCTCAGAACAGCAAAAGGACGAGTAGTAAAAGCAGACATGTTGTGCCTCCGCTGACGCAAGTTTTTGATCAAGAGGTGCTGAGCAATTTCAGGAAGGTGACTGCCCGTGTGTATGGCCCTGGTGCAACGGCGCCGGGTTGGTTTGGCGCACTGGCGAGTCTAGCCGCAGGCGAGTGTAGGACACCCGTTGATTGCACTCAGCCTGCGCCCCCAGCTCAAGCGTGCCGGTTAACTCCAACGACCCGGGGCGATAGGCGATCAAACGCTGTTGCTGGTCGGATGGCAGATGCACAAACACCGTGGTGGCCGGCAGATCGTCCGCCGGCCCATCGGCGACTTCGGCCAGCTGCACCGCGTGCGGCGCGAGCATGAACACTCCCGTGATCGGTTCTTCCTCATGGACCATATAACCTACCAGCCGCACACGTTTATCGCGCAAGCCGAGTAACTTGTTGGTCGGCTGCAAACCGCGCGGGCCGACCGGCATCACATAGAATTCGCTAAAAGCGAGGTTTTGCGCATGAGGGGTCTGCTCGGGTGCAGCCCCACCGGGCTGTGCCAAACACGGAGCAGCCACAACGCTGGCAGTAAGAAGCAACACAATGGCGAAAGATGGCAGATGCATGGCAACGGTGCTCCAGCAGGTCAATGGCAACTGCAAGTTTAATGGGTCTATATGAAGACGAGGTATCAAACCCTGTCTGTGCGGCGTTTATGTGCGGCATCGGAAACCTCCTCTGTGGAGTTCTAACTCGTTCTCGTAAAACAAGTTTGATTCTCGCAGAGGCGAGATGCGCTACTTCACGGTGAGAAATTCGGGCTAGGGTCGGCGTAACGTCTCGGGTTATTCAATGCGTAAACGTAGGTGTCGATGCCACCCGCGAGCCCGAAAAGGTCACTTTGGAGATAGCGCCCCGTGATCGGAACGGATATTCGGTGACTTCAATTACTCTGACCCCTTGAACTTCGAATTGATGAATGGATTGTTCGCCGTCATTGGAGACGTGCTCGAAGACGGCATCAAACTTCATGTGAGTTCGATCGTTGCCGACGAGGGTCGTGTCATCGTTGAGGGCAAGGGGCAGGCGCGCTCCAAGGCGGGGCTCGAATACCTTGACAGCGAACTCGTCACCAAGGTGTTCGGCCGCGGCTGAACGTCGAAATATCCAGCGTCGCGGTATTGGGGCGAACTCTCTGCTTCGACGTCCAGGATCAGGCTTCGCTTGGAGCAATAGGAGGTTTTCTACAATCGCTCGGTGGTCCGCCGGTTTGCGTCTGAAGCGGTACGAGTGTGCGGCTTTTCGGTCGTACTGGACATTTGTAGTTCACCTTGGCGCATGGCGGTTTTTATCGCGAGGCGAACCATGACGGACAGATATTGGTTAGGTGCACATCTACAGGCGATGAATAGTCGAGTTTCCTCGGATTCGGTTCCCGCGTCAGCGGTGACGAGACGACGGTCTCGGGCGCGACCGTTCTGCGGAAGCTTTGCGTCGCGAATGGGATTCAATAGGTAAATATCCCATCCTTTCTCGCCACTTCGAAGACGTTCGATGAGATTATGAGTTCGCGTCTAACCGTCGCCGACAAGACGGTCTTCATCCGCCCGTGGCGGAAGCGTGCGATATCGACGCCACGAATAGTAGCGACGTAACGACCAGCAAGTGCATGCCGCTGGAACGCTCTTATTCTGATCGCTTCGGACTCGGCGCCTTTTTGCGTGGTGTTACTTCCGTGAGGTAACGATCGAGCAAATCGCGGAGGGTGGTCGTTTGGGCGTTACTACGCGAAAGAAATGCACCTTGAGCCATTTTGTTGGCGCCAACCTCTAACTGAGCCACTGTGCCGACGAAACGATGAGCCACATAAAGTGGCTAGATGTTCAGAGGCGGCGCGGCTTGTGAGCTGACCAGGCCGGCTCCCTGTAATGGCGGCGCGCCACTTGAAGATGGCTCAATTCCGCATCGGCGCCAACAATGGCCCACACTCGCCGATACGCAATACCACCGCGCCCTGCCGCTGCTCAGCCTCGACCATGCGGTGCGCGGTCGTCACCTCCTTCATGGGGAACACGTGACCGACACACGACCGGATCGTGCCGGCCTCGAGCATGTCCGCGAGCATCTGCAGTTCGTCCAGCTTCTCCAGCGCCGGCATGAGGATGATCGACTTGTCGCTGGTGAACGAAGTCCACATGCCTAGCAGCATGTCCAGTACGCGCGGGTTGGCGACAACGTAGCGGCCGCCGGGCTTCAGTACACCAACGGTCTTTGCATAGGGCGTGTGGGCGACCGAGGACAGGACGACGTCGTACGAGCCGCTCCGCCGGGTGTAGTCATCGCGCGTGTAGTCGATCACCTCGTCAGCGCCGTACGAACGCACCAAGTCGAGCTTTTCCGTCTTGTCCACGGCCGTGACGATGGCGCCCCGGGCCTTCGCGATCATCACCGTGAAGAGCCCGATGCTGCCGCCGGCGCCGATGACCAAAACGGATTCACCGGCCCTGACCTTGGTCCGTAGCAGGAAATAGAGCGCATTCAGCCCGCCGAGCGGCGCCGCGGCGGCGTCCTCGAATGAGATGTTCGCGGGCTTGCGGACAATCGTGAAGTCCTCCGGCAGCGCCACGAACTCGCCGTAGGCGCCGAACCTGAGCTTGGTGCAGCCGAACACCTCGTCACCGGGCTTGAATCGCGTCACGGTATTTCCGATGCTGTCGACGATGCCCGAGAAGTACCACCCGAGGATACGTCCGCGCGTCGGCCGCATCACGCCGGTGGCGACGCGCAGGTAGGGCCAGAACCACTTGGTGGGAAACTTGCTCTGCCGCATCTCGCAGTCGGACTTCGTCGCCTCGGCTGCGCACACGCGCACCAGGATTTCGTTGGCTCTGGGCTGCGGCTTCGACACTTCGTCGACGTAGAGGACCTCCGGTCCGCCATAACGATCGAACACGATGGCCTTCATGGCACCGCCCCTCCCGGGCATGGATGACGAACGCTTGACCGCCGAATGAATGCGTGCGGGAACCGCCGCGCGCAAGGCAATTGTGTCACCCTTGCAATCGCGATGGCAAAGGAAAGGCATGACGGGCCAACTTTCTGACCTAGCTTAGCTTTTGCGCCAGGGTCTCCAATCGACCCACAGCCGCCACACAGGACCACACCCAAGTATTCCAGTTAGCGGACGCTTAGTAGTTCATCGATGAGGGCCTTCGCGTCCAGCAGATCCCTGGTCTCAAAGCCTTCAGTAAATCTGTTGTAAACCTCAGCAAGTAACTGGTGAGCGTCCGCGTGCTTGTTTTGCTGTTGCCACAGGCGGGCGAGACTGGTCGCCGCGCGCAGTTCCCAGGATTTGGCCTGCTGCTTCTGCGCGATGGCGATGGCTTTGAGGAAGCACGCTTCGGCTTCTGCTGGGCATTGAGGATTCAGGATTTGGGATTTAGGGGTTTCAGACTGTTCTTGACCTGTCTGAGACTTATCTGAGACTTGTCCGAGACTTGCCCTGGACTGTTGGAGCGTCAGCTCGCCTTTGATCCGATACAGCTCCGCCTCATTCCAACGCTCACCATTCTTCTCCACCATCGCCAGTGCCTCGGCGATCACTCTAAGCCCCTCTTCCGCCTGGCCGCCTTGCGCAGAGCCCTGGGCCACCGCGCTCAGAAAGAGCGGAACCCACAACTCCACCCCGATGGCCTGCATAGCAGCCAGCCCGTCTTGGAGCTGCACAAGTCCGGCTTCTCGCTGTTCATGTGTCTCCGACCGTGCCGCACACTCAATGAGTGCCCATCCCCGCAGCCCAGTTCCCCAGCCCAACCACCCTGCAAACCCATGCTCGTGCGCGAGGGTCAGTAACGCCTCTGCGTGGGCGAGGGCCTCTTGGCCCTCGCGGCGGCACAGATGTACCCTGACAACAACATCCAGTATTACCGCCAAGCTTAAGGGATGCCGCAAGGCTTGGGCCACGGAGATTCCGTGATTGGCTCTCTCCAGAGCCTGGTCTGGGTAGCCACGATACCAGAGGGTCTCTGCTGCTCGAACCAGAACCATTGACCCCAGGTCCTGTCCCATGAAGTGGGCCAGGTCGCGGTGGCGCTCAGGGTCATAGCAAGCAAAAGCGTGCTCAAGATGCGCTTGGGCAGAGGTGAACTCTCCACGCCAGAGCACAGTTCCCCCTAACAGTAAATAGACCATGAGAGGCAGAGTGGTATCCTGCTGTCTCTTGGCGACGGGGAGAAACTGTTCCCCTAAGGCGAGTGACGCAAGGTGATTGCCTCGCGAAGAGTAAAATGCCCACAATCCAAACAGGACTTGCGCGACCTGAATCGGCTCTCCCACCTGTAGGCACAGCTCCTGCGCGCGGAGGTAAATCTGCCCTACTTCGGCAGCAGAATACCCCTTCATGGCCATCAACGCCGCGCCGAGACTGAGGTGAAGGCTGAGTTCTTGGCGGGCTCTGGCGGCGGTGTCCGGCAGAGTCTTGAGCAAGGCAAGAGCCGCAGTGAGATCGGTGATGGCCTCCGCGTTCGCTGACTGCCGTGCCGCCTGTTGTCCCGCAAGACCCAAATATTCCACCGCCTTACTGGCATTGCCACTGCGGCTATAGTGATGCGCGAGCTCGCTGAAATGCTCTTCACGCTGTAGTGTGTAACGTGTTTCTATCACCTGTGCCGTCTGTTCGTGCAGAGTTTTTCGCTGCTCATGCAGCACCGTGCCATAGGCGACCTCTTGGGTCAGCGCATGCTTGAAGACATACTCAACTTCTGGAAACGCTGGTTGCTCGTACAAAAACTCCTTGTGTTGAAGCGACGCCAGCAATCGATACAGCTCGGCCTCCGGCTGGGTTATCACTGCACGCACGAGACTCAACGGAAACGCGCGGCCAATGACCGACAGCTGCTGCAGTAGGAACTTCTCCTCCGCCGCCAAGCGGTCGATACGCGAGGCGAGAATCGCCTGCACGGTCGAGGGGAGCTGCAAGGTTGATACCGGCCGCGTGAGCCGATACTGCCCGGCCGTGCCGGTCAACGCGCCCTCTTCGGCGAGCGTCTGCACAACTTCTTCCATGAAGAACGGTGTGCCCTGTGTTCTCTCCAGAATGAGTGGCTTCACCGGCGCGAGACTGGCGTCGCTGCCCAACAGAAAGGTCAACAACTCTTCAGCTTCAGCCTTACCCAATGGCGCCAAGCGCAGTTGGGTGTAGTAAGTCTTCTGTCCCCACTCATGCCGATACTCTGGCCGATAATTGGTCAGCAGAAGCAGCTTGGCGCCTGCCACGCTCTCGGCTAACGCGTCGAGAAAGCCCAGCGTCTCGCCGTCGATCCAATGCAGGTCTTCGAAGATCAAAATCAGAGGTTGATTGAGACTCTCGCGTAAGAAGAGTTTTTTCAACGCTTCGAAGGTCCGCTGGCGCCGAATCTGTGCATCCATCTGGTGCAAGAGTGAGGGCTGTAATTCGATTCCGAGCAACGCGAACAGATAGGGCAAGATCTCTTCCAGATTGCGATCAAGTTCGAGGACGCCGCCGATGATTTTCTGCCGGCGCGCGCGTTCGTCGTCCTGCGCCTGGAATTGAAAATAGGTTTTGAGGAGTTCGATCACCGGCAAATAAGCGGTCGCTTTGCCATGCGAGACGGAAAACGCTTCGAGCAACCGGCAGCCGCCGACGGCGAGCAGCTTGAACTCGTAGAAGAGACGCGACTTGCCCAAGCCCGGCTCACCCATCACGCCGACAATCTGCCCGTGACCAGCCTTGGCCTGCGCCAGCGTCTGCTGGATGTGCTCCATCTCGCGCTGACGGCCGACAAAACGCGTCAGCCCCCGCCGGGCGGCGACCTGCAGCCGCGTGCGCAAAGGCCCGACACTCAGGACTTCATAGATGTTGAGCGGGACTTCCACGCCTTTGACCTGCGTCGGCCCCAGATCCTTGAACGCAAAATAGCCGTTGGTCAGCCGATGTGTGTACGCGGAGACTACAATCGCCCCGGGATCGGCCAACTGCTCCATCCGCGCTGCCAGGTTCGTCGAGTGCCCCACCGGCACGTAATCAGTGTGCAAATCGTCCTTACGAATCGAACGGACCACCACTTCGCCAGTGTTCAACCCCACCCGCATCTTCAGTGGCGGATACCCTTTGGACCGCAGCGTGTTGGCATACCGACCCATCGCTTCCTGCATGCGAAGTGCCGCGTATATGGCGCGCTGGGGATGGTCCTCATGTGCCAGTGGCGCACCGAACAGCGCAAAGATGCCATCCCCCAACGCCTGCGCCACGTAACCGTCGTACTGATGCACGGCATCCATCATGAGTTGCAGCGCAGGATCAATGATCGTCCGCACCTCCTCCGGATCTAATCCTTCCATCAGTCCCGTCGAGCCCTTGAGATCGGCAAACAACGCCGTGATGGTCTTCCGCTCGCCGTCAGTTGCGCCGCGTGCTTCGAGTGCAGCCTGCTCGGCACGGATGCGTTCGGCGAGATGTGTTGGTGTGTAGTCGGCAATGCTGCGAGCGGGAGACGTTGTAGCGGTCACGTTAACTGCTGACGGCGCGCCGCAGTCTGGACAGAACTTGGCGGTGGGCTTCAGCTCGACCCCGCATGCTGAACAGGCCCGCGCCAGCTTGTTGCCGCATTCCTCACAGAATTTCGTTCCCGGATCGTTCTCGTGCTGGCAAACCGTACATCGCATCCCGGCATATTACGGGAATTGTCCAACATCTTGAGCGGTCTCAACCGGGCGAATCACCGGCCCGGCTCTTGAATTGGGAGAGTCCGGTTACGTATCCATAAGCGTCCGGTGTCAGGGGGCACGTGGGACCGGTCGTGGCCGAAGTGAGACCCCGCCACCTATCCGCGAAGGGCATTTCGACTTCGAGTGCAGCGGGCCACGCGCGGAAGGCGGCCGCACTGAACGCGGCCGCCG
>JAYUQF010000466.1:0-3113 GCA_043756885.1 Pseudomonadota bacterium | reverse complement strand
TAACGGAACATCATTTCGCCAGACAACAGCAGTGAACCGGGATTGACCTTGTCTTGGTTGGCGTACTTTGGAGCAGTGCCATGCGTTGCTTCAAAAATCGCGTGGCCGGTGTCGTAGTTGATGTTGCCACCGGGCGCGATGCCAATACCACCCACTTGTGCAGCAAGCGCGTCCGACAGGTAATCGCCGTTCAGATTCATGGTCGCGATAACGTCAAAGTCGGTCGGGCGCGTCATGACCTGTTGCAAGGTGATGTCGGCAATGGAGTCCTTGATCAGGATGCGACCGGCAGCCAGGGCTTTTTCCTGCTCTTCATTGGCGGCCTTTGCGCCCTTGGCCGCGACCGTACGTTCCCACTGCTCCCAAGTATAGGTGTGGTCCGCGTATTCGCGTTCGGCAAGTGCGTAACCCCAATTACGGAACGCACCTTCCGTGAATTTCATGATGTTGCCCTTGTGCACAAACGTCAGGCTCTTGCGTTTATTGTCGATGGCGTACTTGATCGCCGCACGCACGAGTCGCTCAGTGCCATCGCGTGAAACGGCCTTGATGCCGATACCCGAACTGCCCGGGAAACGGATTTTTTTGTACAGATCGGGGAACTGTTGTTGGAACAACTGCAGGAATTTTCGATTTTCGCTGCTGCCAGCTTCAAATTCGATGCCGGCGTAGATGTCTTCGGTGTTCTCACGGAAGATCACCATGTTCACATCTTGCGGACGCTTGACCGGCGATGGCACACCTTCGAACCAGCGCACTGGGCGCAGGCAGACATATAAGTCGAGGATCTGACGGAGCGCGACATTCAGCGAGCGGATGCCGCCACCGATGGGTGTTGTCAACGGGCCTTTGATCGAAACCAGAAATTCACGGCAGGCGTCGAGGGTTTCGTCGGGCAGCCAGCTACCCATCAAATTGTTGGCTTTTTCGCCGGCGTAAACTTCCATCCAGTGGATTTGGCGCTTGCCGCCGTAGGCTTTTTTGACCGCAGCATCAAGCACGCGGACGCTCGCGCGCCAGGTGTCGGCACCAATGCCGTCGCCTTCGATGAAAGGCACTACCGGATTGTCGGGAACCAGCAACTTGCCGTTGACGATCGTGATTTTTGCGCCATTGGCGGGAACTGTAATTTTCGCGGTCACCAAACTGCCTCCGACTTATCGATTCGCATCAAAAACATGGCTGTAAACTCGGACCGATGGTATGTGAAGTATGAAGACATCTGCAACCGGACACGTATGGACCGCGCCCGCGTTAGTCGGGTATTCGCGCGACATTGGGCGGGTGGTCCGGCTGCGCGCGTAGACGCGCGTGTGCGCGATGGCCATCATGGCTTGTCGCTGTAAACGTCCAGCAATTGAGGCAAACATGACATCACAAAAGCTGCCGCCCTTGCCCATGGGCAGCGTATTACTGCTGGGCTGCGGTTATCTGGGCGCGGTGATGGTGCGAGCGCTTGCAGGTCGCGACAGCATCGCGGTGACCCGAGGGATTAAACGCCACGGGATGCTGGCTGCGGCGGGCGTGCGTTGCATTGCTTGTGATCTTGCGAGTCCGGACCTTGCGGCGCAACTCACCCCGACGTTGCAGGGTTTTGTCGGTTCGGTGTTCCTCCTGGCGCCACCGTCGGCCTGGCCGGCGCAGAACTTGCGGTCCGATATGGCGCGCCTGACAGCGTTTTTGCGCACGCTGTCGCTCGAACGCGCGGTGCTGGCGTCGAGCACTGCGGTTTACGGTGACACGCAGGGCGCGTGCGTTGATGCAGCGAGCGAAGTGCGCGACCGCGATGAACGCACGCACAAGCTGTTGGTGATTGAACAGGCGTGGATGGCGGCCGGCATGGATAGCTATGTGGTGCGGCTCGCCGGACTCTACGGCCCGGGTCGGGTGATCGGGCAACACGGCATAACACGCGGCGAGCAGGTGTCAGGACCTGGCGATGATTATCTCAACCTGCTGCATATTGAGGACGCCGCGCGTGCCATGCTGGCCACCGCGAGTGTCCCCAAGCCCCTGCGGTACGCATTGATTAGCGACGGTCAACCACTATTACGATGCGATTACTACCACGCCCTCGCACACGCGTTGCAGGCGCCAACGCCACAATTTGGCGACGCTGGCGGGCGGCGGGCCGGTTCACGACGTTGTGACCCGACGTCGAGTTGGGCGGCCCTGAGCTTGTTACCGGTGTGGCCAGACAGTCGCATCGCACTGAAAACTGCGCTGCTCGCGGGCCATTAGTTGACCTGGGATCATCATTGCAGCAGGAAGCTGCCAAAAGCGCGGCTGCCGACGCCGGTGGTGACGCCGCGCTCGACCTCGAGCGTATCGGCGTTAATCACGCTGAGGTGATCGGATTGCCGGTTTGTCACGTAAATCTTGCGTGCCTGAGTATGGATGTCGATGGCCTCGGGGTGCTGGCCAACCGTAACACGGACAATTTCGCGTTGATCGACCAGATCCAGTACCGACACCGAGTTGTCTTTTTCATTGGTGACAAATAGTCGTTGGCGCTGCGGATCAAAAACACTTGCGTAAGGGCTGCCACCGACTGGCAGGGTCGAACTGGGCTGTAGCGCTTGCAGGTCGATCATGGTCACATCGTCACTGCCCGAATTAGTGACGAAAGCGTAGTGGCCATTGGGGGATACCGCGATCGCGTTGGGTGCAATGCCGACCGCAACCCGGCCTTCGGTGAGACCGTTGAGCGTGTCGATGACAGTGACGTCATTATCGTCTCGATTGGCGACCAACAAGCGTCGGCCATTAGGAGTCAGTGCCAGACCAGTAGGCGCAGCGCCGGTTTTGTATTCGCCGCGCGCGGCGAGGGTCTGGGCATCGAATATGAGTATGCGGGCGCCGCCGGAATCTGACACATACACACGGCCCGAACGACCGTCCGCCGTCACACCCAGCGGTGCGGAGCCAGCGGCAACGTGATTAACGACACTTTGGCTGTCGATGTCGATGCTGCTCAGGGTCTGGCTCTTGGTGCTGGTGATGAACACCAGCCGGCGGCGCACGTCGATGGCAATGCCGACCGGATCTTCGGCTACGGCGAGTGTGTTACTGACCTGCCCGTCGTCAAGCAACACCACACTGACTGTGGCGGC
>JAYUQF010000465.1:0-3114 GCA_043756885.1 Pseudomonadota bacterium | reverse complement strand
TGCTGGGGGAAAATGGACCTGGCGTCGACCTTGGTTTGAGCCACCGTGCCGATGCTGCGGTGCCAACGGCGGTCGTAGAGTCACGGCTGCCATTGAATCAAGGTATCAGTGATGCCATCGCGCGCGCCCAGCGATGTTGCCAGCGGCGAACACGCTGGCGATCAACGCCGAGCTTATCCCCCGGCGCTGTGCAACCGCGTCGCTGACAGCAAAACCACGCGGCATCGCTCGACCAATTGCTGTGCGGCCTTTTTGATCGCGTGACGCGCTTGAGAATGACCCGCTGTCGTGATGTAACTGTAATCTCGACTGACCGTTTGCCCATACGACCTCCTGCTGCGAAAATCGCGTCAATATGATCTTCACAAGATCAACGCGCAAAAGCTGAGATCAACACGCAAGCGGATTTATATTTCTGCCGAGTACATCTAGCAGCCTGGCGGCGGGCCTGTGGGCGGGTAACGCCAGCGCTGACACCCGCGTGTGGAGTAGCGAGCACGGGCACGATGCTGCATCATCATCGCCACTGTGTCAGTTCATCTCAAATTGCTGCTTGCCTGCCTGTTCTGGGGTCTCACGCCGACCATCGGACGGGTGTTGGCGGAATTCAAAGCGCCGTTTGTGGTGGTATGCGGGCGCTTTGCGGTAGCGGCGGTGTTCCTGTTGTGGTTTTGTTGTGCTGCTCAGCAGTTCAAACGTATCCCGATAAGACAGTGGTGGCGCTTCGCGGCCATGGGCGCGAGTGGTATCGCGTTGCACAATGGCTTGCTCTATAAGGGGCTTGAATACACCAGCGCAACAACGGCCTCGATCGTCGTCTCGCTGATCTCTATTCAGGTGGTGATCCTCGATACGCTGATCTATCGACGGATGCCTGATCGCTTGACGATGCTCGGCGTGATGCTGAGTTTTATCGGCACCGCTTTTGTGCTGACCGATGGTCACCTTGGACAGTTATTCGCCATCGGCTTCGGGCGCGGCGAAGTATTGGCCTTCCTGTCCGCGCTGGCATGGGCGGTATATTCCCTGCTGGGGCGCTCATTACTGGAAGAATATTCACCGCTGCTGGTAACCACTTACGCCGCTTTGGCGGGGCTGGCCATGCTGCTGCCATTTTTGTTTGTTGATGTGCCCGCGACCGTTGCGGTATTTAGTGACTCGCGTGCTTTGTTACTGATGTTTTTTTTAGGCTTGATTGGATCGGCGCTCGGCTTTTTGTGGTATTCGCAAGCCATGCTCAGCCTCGGCACCGTTGGCACGGCGGTGTATATCAATCTCACCCCGATCTTCGGTGTGATCGCGGCCAGCATATTCCTTGGTGAAAAATCCAGCCACGCGATCCTGGCCGGCGGGGTTCTGGTGTGCGCGAGCCTGATGCTGGTCAATCGACCGCGCTGGCCGTGGCACCGTGCTGTAGCGGACGCCGCTCTGCCCGTCGTTCCAGTAAGCCCGCCGTCAAGGGCACGCTGACCAGTAACACCGCGCAGCCGATCAGCGCCGACCAGCCGCCGTGCTGATAAACCCATGCGGCCCAGGTGATGCCAAACCACGCACCCAGATAATAACCGAGCACGTAGATGGCGTTAGCCCGGCCCTGGCCGTGGGTCAGTTTGCGATTAAGCGCGCCTACCGCCGCTGCATGCACGGTAAAAAAGCCACCGCACACCAGGACCAACGCGATCACCACCGCTGGCACTGACGGCACCAATAACAATACTAACGCCACCGCCAGCACTAGCGCGCCACCGATCAGCGTACGGCCGCTGCCAAAACGATTGGCGATGCGTCCCGCACCCGGCCCCATCACGATGCCAACCAGATAGACCAGGTACACCAGCGAGGTCTGCTCGGTGGAAAGTTCAAAAGGTTTTTCTGCCAGACGATAGGGCATGTAGTTGAAGACCGGTGAAAACACCGCCTGACCTGCCGCGCCACATAGATAGGACAACCATAAAGCGCGTTGCGAGAGCAGTGTCCTGTAGGTCACGATGTCGCGATGGGCACGCGGCGGTGCCGGTGCGTAGCGCAGTTCGCGCCATGCCAGCAACACGGCCAGCATCACGGTGGCTGCTGCTAGCACAAAGGCCCAGCGCCAGTGGCTGGGTGGCACAACATAACCACCCAGCAGTCGACTCAGCATGCCACCGAGCACCGTGGCAGCGACGTAAGTACCCATGACCACATTCAGACTGCTCAGCGGCAACAGCCGTGCAAGATGGGCAGCGAGGCAACTGGTCAAGGCCGGCACAAAGGCGCCTTGCACGAAGCGTGCGGCGATCAAGACACTGAGGTTGTCAGTCCAGCTACACACCAGTCCGGCCAGCGCGATAACCGTGCCACCGAGTAAAACCAATCGTCCAACCGGCCAGCGATCGGCCAACCAGCCAAAGGGTAGATTCGCCAGCGCAATACCGAGCAACACCGCCGAGACACTGAACGACACATGCAAGACCGATGCGTCGAACTCAACTTCGAGCACCGACAGTATGGGTTGAGTGATATAGATATTAACGAAAGCCGCGCACACCAGCACCAACACAAGGCCCTGCAGACGGCCGGAATTAAGTGGGCGCGTGACCATTATTCGCGACACGCTAACGGATCACTTCACCACCCACGCCAAAGGTTCGTCCGCGGAAATGACACACCGCCTGGCCTTGATCGTTAACGATACTCACATCGTACATGCCTGTGCGGCGCGTGCGATTGCCTTCGTGTGCTTCGGCGATCAAGGTTTCGCCCAATTGCGCCGGACGCAGAAAATCAATATTGGCATTCAAGGCCAGATGCGTTTGATTATGGGAGTTACTGGCGTAAGCCATGGCGGTATCGGCCAAGGCAAACATGAGCCCGCCGTGGCACACGTCGTGACCCTGCAACATCCAGTCTTCCACCACCATGGACATCCGCGCGTAACCGGGACGTATTTCCAAAAGCTTTAACCCGAGCTCCTGGGCGGCGCGGTCGCGGTCATACATGCTCGCGCCGGCGGCGCGGGCGAGTTCATTAGCGTCGGCGTTCATGGCACCTCTTTACAATGCTTCAGAAAGTTTCCGGTAGGTCCGACAAATTCGGACAGGGATAGTGACGATGTTGATACAAGATCTGGCATGA
>JAYUQF010000464.1:0-24304 GCA_043756885.1 Pseudomonadota bacterium | reverse complement strand
CTGGTCAAAATCGCCAATATTCAACGACCACAACGCTGCACGCGCGCTCGTTACAGACCATGGCATTAAGCTTAGATACGCTCAACATCCACCGTGCCACCGACTATGCGCGTGAGGGTCATCCTTGGGCGGCTTGGGATCTGTTGCGCAAAGAAGCGCCGGTGTTCTGGTATGAGCGTGACGACATCGAGCCGTTTTGGGCCATCACGCGCCACGCCGATATTCTCACCGTGTCTAATCATCCCGAAATTTTCATCAACGGCGGCCCGCGTTTGCGCCTGAGTTTGAAACATCAAATTGAACCGATGCGTGGTGGACTGGACAGCTTCGGCACCGAACGTGGCTGGGACCCAGACGAACCACCAGACATGGTATTCATGGACAACCCGCGTCACCGGCATATGCGCCGGCAAAGCAGCTGGGCTTATACCCAGGGTGGGATGCGCGCCATGGGCCCGCACTTTCGCGCCCTTGCTGAAACTTTCACAGCACAGTTCATCGTCGCGCTGGAGCACGCCAGTGCGCGCGGCGAGAGCGTCGATTTTGTGTCGGGTTTAGCGGCCAAACTGCCGCTGGCGGCGGTCGGTGAGATCATGGGACTGGCGCCCGACGACTGGCAACAGATCCTGGTGTGGTCCGAGGCCGTGGTTGGCGAAATTCACGAGTGCAATCGTCTGCCGGGCGAGAGCCGCGGGCGCGCCTACCATCGTTATATGCATGAGTTCCGCACCTACCTCGAAGACTTGATCGAAGAGAGCCGCGCCGTGGGCCGCGAACGCGGCGGCTTGATCGATCGTATGGTGCATACGCCGGTGCAGGGCAAGCTGTTGAGCAATCAACAACTGAACGGCTATCTGTTGCTTTTGATCGGCGCCGGCAACGACACCACCCGCAATGCGTTTGCCGGGGGTGTGGCAGCACTGCTCGAACATCCAGACCAGTGCGAACTGTTACGCCAGCAACCGCGCCTCATGGCCACTGCGGTTGAAGAGATCCTGCGCTGGACCTCCCCCGTTGGCAGCTTCCTGCGCACCGCGACTGCGGATTTTATGCTCAGCGGCACAACCATTGTTGCCGGTGATACCGTCGGCTTGTTTTATCCATCGGCCAATCGCGACGCAGCGGTATTTACCGATCCCTATCGGTTTGATATCACCCGCACTGAAAATCCCCATCTCACATTTGGTTTTGGCGCGCACTTTTGTCTGGGCACCAATCTCGCACGTGCAGAGCTGACCGCCAGCCTTGATGCGCTGCTGCCGCATCTGCATCGTCTGCAACTGTGCGGCACACCGAGCCGCTTACTACAGAGCCATGTGATCGGTTACACACGTTTGCCGATGACCTTGCGCGCTTGAACTGGCAGCCTGCTAACGTGCGGCAAGGGCCGGCGTTGTTGACTCATCGTCAAAGCGGATAACGCGTGTCGGATCGACGCACAACCACAGCACCGCACCCAGCAAGCCCAAAGCACCCATGACATACAGTGCGACGTGCCAACCGTAGGTCTGGCCGAGATAAGGGGTGAGGGTAGGTGATACTGCACCACCCAGATTGCCGCCCATATTCATGACCGCCGACGCGGTGCCGGCATAGCGGTAGGCCAGATCGATAGTCGTTGCCCAGAAAGCCGCAACACTCAGCACCAGTGTGCCGGTGCTAGCGGCGAGCAGGATCACCGCCATCACCGCGTTGTCAGTCGCCGCCCCACCAAACACCAGCGCGCTGGTCAGCAGCATACATACACATCCAACACCACTGCGGCTCCAGCGCGGTCCAAAACGCCGGCCGACAGCGTCGCTTAACCAGCCACCGCTGGGTGCGGCTACCGCCATGGTGAGAAACGGCGCCATGGTGTAGAAGCCGCCAGCCTCCAAAGAAAAACCACGCTCGTTGACCAGATAAAGATAAAACCACGCGAAATAAAAATAGACGTTGTAACCAAGCACGCCGTAAGCGCCCGCCAGACACCACAGATCGCGCGACCCAAATAACCGCCGCCAAGGCACACGACCGGGCACGTCATGCTGGCCAGCGCTTGTTCGGGTGTTGCCGGCGTCGATCAGCGCGCGCTCTGCGGCGTTAACGCCGGGATGGCCATCCGGTTTGTCCGTCGTCAACCAGGACCACAACAAGGCCACTGCAATGCCGGCGATACCGGCGCCATAAAAAGCCGGCCGCCAACCCCAGTGGGTCATGATCCAGACCACAAGTGGTGGTGTGAGCGCTGCACCGACCGATGTGCCGGCCAAGGTAATGCCAACCGCCAAGCCCCGCTCGCTTGAGCTTGTCCAGTTGGCGACCATGCGCGTGCCATTGGGTGGGGCAGCGGCTTCGCCAAGGCCAATAAGCGCACGTACCAGCGCAAACGAGGCCACTACGCCGACCGTTGCGGCCAGCCAGCCCTCGCCCGCCACTGCCGTCAAGGCGGTAAACGCTGACCACCACAAAATGGCCCAGGTCATCACCCGTCGCGGCCCGAAGCGATCACCCAGCCAGCCACCGGGGATCTGCGCAAGCGCGTAAACAAGCAGAAAGGAGGTGAAGATCGCACCAAACTCGATTTGCGTGAGGTGATACTCGGGGATGATGTACTTGGCCGCGACCGAGATATTCACGCGGTCGAAAAACATCAAAACGTAGACCAGAAAAATCAGCGCGATGATGCGCCAGCGCACGCGTGTGGCCTGGGCCGTGACATTCATTGGTGAGACTCCCCGGTAGACGGCGCGAGTGTAGCAGTGTCATCACACCCGGCAGCTGGAGCAGGGCATTGCGCTTTTCCTGTCGCAGATCATCACAAGGCGAGCGGGATACGCGAATTCCATGAATACTCGTTTCGGCTCAAGCGCATTTTTGCCGTCTCTAATAGCCTGTCGAGCTTAGGGCCCTGGTCAAAATTATCTCTACATCCGGTTGTTCCTTAGCGGCCGCAGCGGCGTTGCATTGTTCAGCGCGGTTGATAAACCGCCTGCACCTGCATGCCCTTTTTCACCGCCTCGGCGATAGCACGATACTGCGCGACCAACGCGGCGCCACACACCGGCCCGGGACTGTTGTCGATAAGGGTACGCACCACCCGTAGTTCGTTGTCATGTTGTTCATAACGGGCGCTGTCGATCATATCGGGCTGCACCACGTCCACATCGTGTGGCACCGGCAGCAGTTTAACGGTTGGCGGAAAACGCATCCGCATTTTCTCCGTGCGGACATCGCCGTTACATAAAAAATCGTGTGGGTAATTTTCCACCGCCGCATAGGGCAACTCCGGTAACTCGTACATCTCACCGCTGTGGATCAAAGCCTGGCTTGAGGGTACACCTGCGCTGCTCAGCATGGCCTGCAACAAAGTTGCATGATCCTTGCAGTCGCCACGTTTCATAATGAGAACCCGATCGGTGTCGCGTGGCACCACATCACCACCGCTGAGACAGTTACCGGAAACGAGCCGTGGTGCTGCCGTCGGTTTCGATAGCGATGTGAAACATGGGTGCGCGCCACCAGCCCGGTACAGCGGCCGCGCCGCGCACAACTTTTGCACCATAGGGATCTAGCGGGGATCGGTACGCGGCAGTACTCGGCGCCCTTCACTCCAGCCCCACCCCGCATGGACGAAGACCGGCGCGTAATTCTTTCCAACAGGATGGTATCTTTAACCCCACCCGACCACGGCCCATGCCATGAGCAGCGACAGCATCGTTCTCCCCGACAGAGCCAAACCACGCGGCAAATTCCCCCATGCCAAACGCGCCGGCGATTTCATTTTTGTGTCGGGCACAAGTTCACGACGCGCGGACAATAGCTTCGCCGGCGCCAGCGCCGACGAAATGGGCACCACCACCCTGGATATTCGTATCCAGACCCGCGCTGTCATCGACAATATCGCCGCCATCCTCGCCGGCTTCGAGGCGGGCCTGGCCGACGTGGTGGAAATCACCAGCTTTCTGGTCAACATGAACGATTTCGCTGGCTACAACCAGGTGTATGGCGAGTTTTTCGATTTTGATGGCCCGGCGCGTACCACCGTCGCCGTGCACCAGTTGCCCCATCCCCATCTGTTGATTGAAATCAAAGCGGTCGCTTACCGGCCGCGCAGGAGCGAATCGTCATGACCAAGGGTGAAATCATTGCCGGCTATCTCGCGCCCCATCCGCCCCATCTTGTTTATGGCGAGAACCCACCGCAGAACGAACCCCGCTCACAAGGTGGTTGGGAACAATTGCGCTGGGCCTACGAACGGGCACGCAAAACCCTGGACGAACTCAAACCCGACGTGTTGCTGGTGCATTCACCCCACTGGATTACCCAGCAGGGGCATCACTTTCTGGGTGTACCGCATCTGTCCGGCAAATCGGTAGACCCGATCTTTCCCAATCTGTTTCGCTATCAGTTCGAACTTGATGTAGATGTCGAACTGGCGCAAGCCTGTGCCGACGAAGGCGCACGGCTGGGGCTCACCACCAAGATGATGCAAAACCCCCAGTTCCGCGTGGACTACGGCACCATCACCACCCTGCATATGATGCGTCCACAGTGGGATATTCCCGTGGTCGGCATTTCGGCCAACAATTCGCCCTACTATCTCAGCACTGAAGAAGGCCTGGAAGAAATGGATTTGCTGGGTCGCGCCACGCGCGCAGCGATCGAAGCCACTGGGCGGCGCGCAGTATTACTGGCGTCCAATACCCTGTGTCACTACCACTTTCACGAAGAACCCGAGCCGCCGGAAGACATGTCGAAAGAACATCCGGAAAATATGGCGGGATATCTGTGGGACATGCGCATCATCGAACTGCTGCGTCGTGGGCGTGTGCAGGAAACTTTTGCCTTGTTACCGAAGTTCATCGATGAAGCGTTTGCCGAAGTGAAGTCCGGCGCTTTCACCTGGATGTTTGCCGCCATGGGCTATCCCGAGTTGCCGGGCGAACTGCATGGTTATGGCACGGTGATCGGCACCGGCAACGCGGTGATGGAGTGGAATCTGGTCAAGGCCGGTCTGGCGCGTGCGGCCTGAGCCGCTCAACAGTGTGATCAAGTAAACGAGGAAACACCCGTGACCGTAGTTGCCGCTCTGCTCGTACCTGGCTCGCCCTTGCCGCAAGTTGCGCGTGACAACCCACCCTGGGGCGCACTGGCCACGGCCCTCGAGCGTGCGGGTGCTGCGCTTGCAAAAGCGGCACCGGATACGCTTGTTGTCTACTCCACACAATGGCTCGCGGTGCTCGATCAGCTGTGGCTGACACGTGCGCACATGCAGGGCGAACATGTTGACGATAACTGGCATGAGTATGGCGCGCTGCCGTATGACATCGCCATCGATACACAATTGACTAACGCTGTGCTAGGCGCCACGCCCAGCATCGGCATCCGTTCCAAGGGTGTCGACTACGACGGCTTTCCGCTCGATACCGGCACCATCGTTGCCAATAATTTTCTCAATCCCACCGGCAAAATGGCCTTGGTCGTGGCGGCCAATAATCTCTATCACGATAGTGCAGCCACCGAGGGTCTCGGGCGTATAAGCGCTGAACAGGCACAGGCGCTGGGCAAGCGGGTGGCCTTTGTTGGTGTGGGTGGCCTGTCGGGTGCTTTTTTCCGCAGCACCATCGACATCAGCGCTGACCGGCTTGCAAGCCATGCCGACGATGAGTGGAATCGACGCGTACTCAAGCTGCTCGAACAAGGCAAGGTTGATGAATTCCGGGCGATCTGTCCCGACTATGCGCGCGCCGCCAAGGTGGATATGGGCTTCAAACACGCCGCCTTTGTCATGGGCGGCATTGGCTGGGGTTTCAGCGGCGCCACCGTGCATGGTTACGGGCCGCTCTATGGTAGCGGCGGTGCGGTGGTCGAATTCCATTTGAGCTGAGCGGCGCGCAGCCGCTGAGCTCAGCCTCTGTTTCTGGCGCGGCGGAAGTCCGCAGGGCGTTTTGCCAGGAAAGCGTCCACGGCTTCGCGATGCTCAGCCGAAGCGTAACAACGATCAAGCGCCTCGAACTCGCGACGGATCACCAATTCCATATCGCTCTCGACGGCGTTCAAAGCTAACAGGCGTTTAGTTTCAAGTAATGAGGCCAAGGGATTGCGGCCCATCGCGCGGGCCAAGGCGCAGGCCGTCTCGAGCAGCGTGTCAGGTGTGGTCACACTATCAACCAAGCCTAAGCTTAAGGCCTCCGCCGCAGTCAGCGTGCGACCGGTCAACATCAGATTGGACGCAACACCCGGGCCACAGCGCTGCACGAGCAACTGCGAACTGCCGAGCTCCGGCGCCGCGCCAAACTTCACGAAAGGCAGCGCTAGATTGGCACTGTCTGCGCAGATGATCTGATCCATGGACAGGGTCTGGGTCAGACCCACACCGTAGGCCGCACCGTTAATGGCAGCGATGATAGGCTTGGAGCGACGCATCAAAAATACCCAATCGTCGGCCTGGGCTTGTGCTTTAAACGGCGGCTCGGTCTTGGACTGGGCGTCAAATACCAGCGATATATCCGCGCCGGCACAGAATGCGCGACCGGCACCGGTGACAACCATGGCGTCAACTTGCGGGTTGTCATTGGCCGCGACGACCGCTGCACGCAGCTCGGCGCCCAGTTGAAAGGTCCAGGCGTTGAGCTTGTCGGGACGATTTAAGCTGACGACTAAAATGCCGTCGTCAAGGGTGGTCAGTATTGTTTCGTAGGTGCTGGGCATATCAAGACCCCAATGAATTGAACAGTGTGTCCATCGCGACGATAGTCAGCCTGGAACGCCCATTAGAACGAGTCGATTGAACGATTAGAAGCACCTCGGTGCTCGATTATCGTGCTCAGGCACGTCGGCGGTAATAATTACGTCGGGACATCACTGCATTACCGATTATTTTTTGTCGTCTTATTTGACGGTCGCGTTTGAGTAGGCGAATGTGCCCGCGCTGATTACAATCGTCGCGATGACTGCTGTGCTCACCATCTCTGACCTGACCAAAACCTACGCCTGCGGCCTCACTGCGCTCAAACCCATCAATCTGACCATCAACGAAGGTGAGATCTTCGCCTTGCTCGGCCCCAACGGGGCGGGTAAAACCACCTTGATCAGTATCGTGTGTGGCATCGTTACACCCAGTACCGGCACGGTGATAGCCGGTGGCTACGATGTGCAACGCGACTACCGCGGCGCGCGTGCGTTGATTGGCCTGGTGCCACAGGAACTTGCAACCGACAGCTATGAAACAGTGTGGGCCACGGTCACCTATAGCCGTGGTTTGTTTGGCTGCGCGCCCAAAACCGGCCACATAGAAAGCGTACTACGCGCGTTATCGCTGTGGGACAAACGTGATGCCCGCATCCGCACTTTGTCGGGTGGCATGAAGCGCCGCGTGATGATCGCCAAAGCGTTATCCCATGAACCTCGTATTCTGTTCCTTGACGAGCCAACCGCCGGTGTCGACGTCGAATTGCGCCGTGATATGTGGGCGCTGGTGCGCGAACTGCGCACTCAGGGCGTCACCATCATTCTCACCACCCATTACATCGAAGAAGCCGAGGAGATGGCTGACCGTGTCGGTGTGATCAATCACGGTCAACTGATGCTGGTCGAGGACAAACGCACCTTGATGAAAAAGCTCGGCCAGAAGCGCCTGAAACTCAATCTTCAGAATCCTTTGACCGCACTGCCCACGATTTTGGCGCCTTGGCATCTGCGCCTGGAGGCCGATGGCCACGAGCTGCACTATTTATTCGACACCCGTGCCGAACACAGCGACGTGCCGGCGCTGTTGCGCTGCCTGGACGAACTGGGCATCGCCTTTAAAGATCTCAACACCGAGCAAAGTTCACTGGAAGATATCTTCGTCGGTTTGGTCAGCGGCGATCGATTGCAGGCTGCGCCAGCGTGAAAGGTTTTAATCTCCACGGCGTGTGGGCTATCTACAAATATGAGATGGCGCGCACCTTCCGTACGCTATTACAGAGCATCGCCACACCGGTTATTACGACGTCGCTGTATTTTGTGGTGTTTGGATCGGCCATCGGCTCACGCATGACCAGTATCGACGGCGTGCCCTATGGCGCGTTTATAGTGCCGGGCTTGATCATGCTGGCGGTGCTGACGGAAAGCATTTCCAACTCGTCTTTTGCCATCTATCTGCCTAAATTCACCGGCACCATTTATGAACTGCTGTCTGCGCCGATTTCACCGTTTGAAATCGTGCTGGCCTATGTCGGCGCGGCAACGACAAAATCGGTGGTGCTGGGTATTTTAATTCTGGCCACCGCTTCGCTGTTTGTAGATCTGGAAATTTTGCATCCCTGGTGGATGCTGTCGTTCCTGCTGCTGACAGCGGTCAGCTTCTGTTTGTTCGGCTTCGTGATCGGGGTATGGGCCAACGGTTGGGAACAGCTGCAGTTCATACCGATGCTGGTGGTGACACCGCTCACTTTCCTGGGGGGCACCTTTTATTCCATCGCCATGCTGCCACCCACCTGGCAGAAGCTGGCGCTGTTTAATCCGGTGGTTTATCTCATCAGCGGTTTTCGCTGGAGTTTTAACGGTCGTGCTGACGTTGGCATAGAAATGAGCCTGGCTTTTATCGCCGGCTTTTTTGTGTTGTGTCTGGCGATGGTGTGGTGGATCTTCCGCACCGGATATCGACTTAAGGCGTAAAGCTGATAACCGCGCAACTCGACGTCAAACAAGTTGACTCGGTCGGCGAGAAAGGTGCGAGCGCGTTTGTCTCGCGCCAAGTTTCAACCGTCGCGGTGCAGGAGCAACACCGAACAAGCGGCTTCATCAAAACCCATAACACCACCACCGTTTTCGGCTAATGCCCAGCGCGCGCCTTCGACCTGTCGCTCGCCCGCTTCGCCGCGTAATTGCGCCACCAGTTCCGCCGTCATGGACAAGCCCGTAGCGCCAACCGGATGCCCCTTCGAGACCAAACCACCGGAAGTATTAACGGGGATCTGTCCGCCGAGCGTGGTTGCGCCGCTCTCAACCAAAGCCCCGCCTTGACCACGCGCGCAAAAGCCCATCATTTCAACCTGGTAGATCTCGCAGAACGAAGTGGCATCGTGGACCTCGGCCACATCGATGTGTGCCGGTGTAATACCGGCCATGGCATAGGCGCGCTCGGCGGCAAAACGGCTGAGGCCGTCTTCATCCAGACTTCGATATTTACCACCCGACAAACCCTGCGCCGCGATCCGCACCGCCCGTTCCTGCACTATCGCCGGCAGCGTTTTTAATTTTCGCTCGGACACCACCAGCGCCGCGGCCGCGCCATCACCGATCGGCGCGCACATTGAGCGGGTCAGCGGATAAGTGACGGGACGATCGGCTAAGACCTCGTCAGTTGTCATGCGGAAACGATACTGAGCCTTGGGGTTCAAGGCACCATGATTGTGATTTTTGGCTGCACCGGATGCGATCTGCCGCTGCGTCAGACCGTACTTCTTCATGTGATAACAGGCCTGCATGGCATAGGTATCCATAAAAATAGTGCGATCAGGACCAGGCTCAAAATTTTTGCCCGCCGCATCGCCGGCAGCACGGTAATAGTCCTGCCATTGCTGCGGGTCATATTGATCGATGCCGCCAAAATAGAGCTTGGACACTTTATCCGGCTCGTTCGGGTAGAAGGTTTTTTCCACACCCATCGCCAGCGCGACGTCGGCGTGCCCGCACAGAATGTCCTTCCAGGCGCCATTCAAGGCCAGTGAGGCCGTTGCACAACCGCCCTCGACGTTGATGAGTGGAATACGCTCGGGTAAACGTCCCGCCCGGGTCATCGGCGTCAGACACACCTGCCCGCGTATGCTGCCCTGGTTGTCAGTCCACATACCGCAGTTGCCAAAATGCACAGTCTCGATCATGCCGCCGTCGGCCAGACCGGCGTCGGCCAATACGGCGAGATAGGCTTCGGTGGTGAGATCTTTGACACTGTCATGGGGGCGCCGCCCGAAGGCCGAGCTATAAGCACCGATGATGTATGCGGATGTCATGTTTTACTCCGTGCTAACTGTAGCGGGCGGCAGCCCTTCGTTGCTGCAAGCGCACGTCGCTCATCTGGATGAACCCAATCAGATGAACGACGCAAGCTGCGGCTGGACGTTTGTTTTCAGGCCGCTGGCGCTACCCGATAAACACGCGCTGCAGTGCCACGGAACATGGCATCTTTTTCCGCTTCGCTGTAGGGCGCTGCAATCTTCTTGAACGCGTTCCACAGCACCTGGTAAGACACCCCACACTTATCCACGGGGAAGTTGCTCTCGAACATGCAGCGTAGCGGACCAAAGCTCTGGATCGCATGTTGGTAGTAGCGGTTCTGGCGCGCGACCAGTTCGTCGGACGTGGCTGGTTTAGCCTGGGTTTCGAAGCCAAAACCGTTCCACGGCATGGCCAGACCACCGAGCTTGATGTTCACATTCGGACATTTAGCGAGTTCCGTCAGATCGCGTTTCCATTGCGTAAAGATCTCGTCCTCGCGCCCCTTGTATTTGCCCACGCCCAGGGGTGTGCCGAGATGGTCGATAACCATGGTGGTCTGGGGAAAGGCGCGCGCGAACTCGGTGAAACACGGCGTTTGGTGGTAGTAGTGATAGGCGTCGAACACCAGCCCCAGGTCCGACAAGATTTTAAAGCCGCGGCGGAAGTTGGCGTCATCGTATAAACGCGCATTGGGCACACCTTCCATCGATAACAAATCCGAACCGCTGTCATCAAACGCGGCAATCTGACGAATGCCGCGGAACAGTTTGCTGGCGGCCACATGGGCTTGCAGAAATTCGTGGACTTGCGCCTCGCTGCCACGCAGTTCACCGGTGCCCATCATGGCGCCGATTTGCACAGCCTTGGGGTTTTTGCGCGCTTGGGCTGCGATGCCATCCACCCACTCGGTTTCACCGACCGGCTTTAGGTGTTCGGGACCCGTCTCGCGATGACCTTCCCAGCATTGCAGGTACACCGTCTGCTCCACACCATGGGTGCCGGTATCGGCTACCAATTCGTTCAGATCGTAACGCGGATAAGTTTCGCTCTTGGCAAAAAAATGATGATGCGGATCGATAATACGGCGCGTTGGTTCAACCGTTTCTTCGGTGACTAATGCGAGCCAATCTTTGCGGATGACAACAGACATGACGTGATGCTCCCCTTGTTGCTGGTGACCAAAGTAGACGGCTGGATGTGCCGCGTTTGGCCCGGCGAGCGTAGCACGTCAAGGCTGGGCGGATTCATCCCACATATGGCGACGATAGTCGCGTGGCGACTGGCCAGTCCAACTTTTAAAAGCACGGGAAAAGGCACTGGCGTCTTCGAAACCCAGGGTCACGGCGATGGCACTATTGTCCATCTGACTGCGTGCCATAAGCTCCATCGCACGCTCCCGGCGAACTTCGGCAAGCAGGATCGAAAAGCGGGTGCCTTCTTCGTCCAAACGCCGCTGCAGGGTGCGGGTGGTGAGATGCAGCGCGTCCACCACCTCGGCCAGGCAGGCCATGGGCGTGGCGCTGCGCAAACGACTGCGCACCACATCGGCATAGCGCAATGGCTCGTCCATCACTGCCGATAAGCGGCGGCACTGATTGTCGAAGAAGCGAAAAGACATGGCACTGGCCTGGGGTGGCGCGCGCTCCCAGGTGCTGCGCTTGAAGCGGATTTGATTATGGCTGTCGCCAAAGCGGATTGGGCAGCCAAAAAACGCCTCGTAGTCGTCGACTGCCGGCGGCGGCGGGTGGCGGAAATGTACCGACACAGGCTGAAGTCTCGCGCCCAGGGTCTGGCGCAAAAGAGTCAAAGTTGCAGTCGTGTCACGCTCAACAAAAAACGCCGCACAATCCATGACCTCGAGGTTTTCATCGAAGCCCACGTATTCTTCATCACCGTCGCGCCAGAAAGACAACTCGATGCAACCCCAGGCCAGGGTTGGATGCGTCAAGATGGTACGAAAAAGCTCGCGCGCCGTGGGTGCACAGGACGCCGCGAGACCCAGCACACCAAACTGCACCAGATGGTAACCCTGCCCCACCAGCAAACCCGCGCTCGGCAGCTTGAGGCTCAATAGGGCGAGGCGGATAAAACGCAACTCTTTTTCGAAAGGAATGCGGAAGCTCGGTTCTTCAAGCGCGAAGCGTGGGATATCAGCGGCTTCCAGCAGGGGCGCAACGGCATGTCCGTGGGCTTCGAGCACCGTGATCACGGGTGCCAAGCCAAAGGCCAGCCGGGTCGGGCGCAACATCGTACTGCCGAACAGATACTGCGGTGCCCCAGCCGCTGGTGGACCTGTTGCCGCCCGCCCCTTGTTGGCCATGCACGATTCCCGGTGCCTGTCGTAATATGCAAAGAAATTTACACAATCCGTCATTCTGCGTCGAGGCGGCCTAGCCGACACTCGACGTGTTTTGCGTGACGGAGCGCGCGACCAAAGCTGTCGGTCGTGTGCGGCACACCAACCCAAGGGGAAACCAATGAAGTTCATGTTCTTTTTTTACCCGGCCATACCGGCCACGATGGACGAGCGCGAGAAGCTGCGCCCCATCGCGCGTCGTAACGACCGCTTTCAAAAGATGCTCGACGAAATCGTCGAACTATCGCAGCTCGCCGAAGATCTCGGCTTCAAGGCGGTGACGTTCCCCGAACATCACCTGCACACCGAGGGCGGTGAAATGGGCAGCCTGCCGCTGCTCACACAACACGTGTTGGCCAACACCAAAAAGATCATGGCGGGCCCTATCGGCTATGTGTTGGCGGGCTGGAACCCGTTACGTCTGGCACTGGAAATCGCCTGGCTGGATCAGATCTCGAAAGGCCGCACCTTTTGCGGATTTGCCCGCGGTTACCAGGCACGCTGGCTGAACCCCATGGCGCAGCATTTGCACGTGACCGCCGCTGACCTGCATGCCAAAGACGGCGCGCCGGATACCGATGCCGTCAACCGCGAAGCGTTCCAGGAGATCTTTGAGATCCTGAAACTGGCCTGGGCCGATGGCACCTTCCGTTACAAGGGCAAGTACTACGAGTATCCCTATCCCTTTGAGACCGGCACCCCCTGGCCGGCCCACGACTGGACACGCAAATACGGTTCGCCGGGTGAAGTAGACGACAAGGGCAACATCGTCGCCATCGAAGTGGTGCCGAAGCCGTTTCAGAAACCACATCCGCCGCTGTTCCAGGCTTTCTCCCAGAGCGAAAGCACCATTCGCTGGTGCGCCAAGGAAGGTCTGATCCCGACCTTGCTGACGTCGGACCTGGGCGAGCTGCGCAACTTCTGCAACATTCACGTTGAAGAGGCGGCCAAACACGGCCGCAATCTGAAGCTCGGCGAAAACATGGGCGTATTCCGCAGCGTTTACATGGCAGACACCAAAGAGCGTGCGCGCCAGATCGGCATGGAAGGTTTAATGGGCACCGGTTGGCCAGGCTGGGCACACGACTTCGGGTTCACCGATGCCTTCCGCCTGCCGGAAGACGACATCAAGTACCCGGGCCAGTCACTACCGAAGTCCGAGGTCTATATGGAACGCTTCGAAAAGAAGCATTTTGCGTTGGTGGGCAACTCAGACGACGTGCGGCGTGAAATGGATTTACTGGTGGAAGCCGGCAACCCTGAGTGGTTCATCTGGCAGGGTGACCAGGGTTATCTGCCGCTTGATGAAGTGCGCCGTCAGCTTGAACGCTTCGGCCGCGAAATCATGCCGCACTATATGTGATGACTTCGGCGCCCCCTGCGCACTGCAGCGGGCGCCGATTTTGTTTCTACTCTCCGCGCTGTGGCCGCGTTGCTGCGACCAGAGCCGTCCCGCTCCTGCTCAGGCGCCGATGAATTTCGGCTCGCGACGCTCGGCGGTGGCCTTGATGCCTTCTTCCCAATCAGCCGTTGTGCGCAACCAGTTCTGCTCGGCCAATTCGTGATCGGTCTGCAGGGAAATTCGGTCGGCCATTCCCACCCGCAAAGTTGCGCGCGTTGATACCACGGCAAGCGGTGCGCAGGCAGCAAGCTCTGCCGCCAAGGCCAGCGCTGTCTCACGCAGTTTGTCCAGGGGCACACACTCATCGGCCAAACCCCAGGCCAAAGCCTGCGGGCCATCAATACGACGGCTGGTGAGGAACAAGAGCGACGCTCGTTGGCGACCGATCAATTCCGGCAAGGTGACCGTCAAGCCGAAACCCGGATGAAAACCCAGCTTGGTAAAGTTGGCGCTGAAGCGACCTTCCGGGCAGGTGACGCGAAAATCCGCCGACACCGCCAGACCCAAACCGCCCCCTATCGCCGCGCCCTGCACCGCCGCTACCACCGGCTTTTTACACCGGAAAATGCGCACCGCTTCGCGATACAAGTGGTTGGTCAGCGCGCCCTGGGGGCTGACGGTCGCTTCACTCTTGTCGGCGGTGCTGAAGTTGGCGCCAGCGCAGAAATTTTTGCCGTCCGCGCACAAGAGAATCGAGCGACACTCGGTGAGAGCGTCGAGCTGCTCGTAGGTCGTTGCTATCTGCTTGATCAAATCAATGTCGAAAAAATTATGGGGCGGACGGCGGATCTCAACTGTCGCGACATTATTTGCAATTGAGACACCCAGATCTTTTTTATCTAACGTGGACACAAGTCCTCCTCGTGGGCTGCGCGATGCAGCTGATTAATCAAACATAAGTACTGTGCGGGTAACTTCGCCCGCTTCCATGGCGCGGAAGGCCTCGTCGACTTTGTCGACAGGTGCATGGCGGGTGACCATGGCATCGAGATCGAGGCGCCCCTGGCGATAAAGTTCAAGATAACGTGGTGCATCGACGGTGAAACTGCTCGACCCCATCATGCAACCCATGATGCGTTTTTCCTGGAAAAAATGCCCCGCATTGAGGGAAACGGGTTGACCCGGCCCGATCGCACCTACCAGGACCGCCGTGCCGCGCGGCGCCAGAGAGTAAAACGCCTGTTCCAGCAGCTTAGGTAAACCGACCACTTCGAAAGCAAAATCGACACCACCGCGACTCATTTTTTTGATGGCCTTAACAACATCAATAGCCGTGGAATTGATGGTGTCGGTGGCGCCAAACTTGCGCGCGCTTTCGAGCTTATTGTCTGCCAGATCGATGGCGATGATCTGGCGTGCGCCGGCAATGCGCGCGCCTTGAATGACCGAGATGCCCACACCGCCAGCACCGAACACCGCGACCGAAGAACCTGGAGTCACTTGCGCAGTGTTGAGTGCAGCGCCGACGCCGGTTGTAACCGCGCAGCCCACCAAGGCGGCGCGATCGAGCGGAATGTCTTTATCGATTTTTACGACCGCGCGCGAATGCAGCAGCATAGCCTCGGCAAATCCCGCCAGATCGGCATACTGATGAATGAACTCTGAGCCCCGGCTTAGACGCGGTTTGGCACCTTCCGCCCGGCGACAGGCGTCGCGGTCGGAGCATAAGTGGGTGCGGCCTTGCACACATTGCGCACAGGCACCGCAGAACATCGAAGTGCACGCGATAACATGATCCCCGACTGCAACATTGCGCACCCGTTCGCCAATCTTCAAGACGATGCCAGCCGGCTCATGGCCGAGCACCGTCGGTAGTGGTGATGCAATCGCGCCATGCACGGTGTGCAGATCGCTATGACATACACCGCAGGCGACAGTTTTTACCAGCACCTCATCCGGTCCTGGATCGGCTACTTCGATATCCTCGATGCTCAGCGGCTTGTGCAGCTCGCGCATAACTGCGGCTTTGATTTTCACTTTAATCCCCCCTCGGATTTCAACTGGCTTGAGATGTGCCGACCACTCGGTGTGTCGTGACCGGACCGTGCTCGGATTATCGCATCAAGCATTGCGCTTAGTGCACCATCGCGAGATTCGCCCGCTATTCCACCACACGCCCCTCCACGATAAGCGCATGGCAACTTCCTGTGAAAGCCAAACCATTTTTTGTCGTCAGCGACCCCAAGACCGGGCTGCGGTGCAGCCCATATGTCAGCTTGGCAGGAAGTATCCAAAGGGTAGTCATCATCGGTCATGGCTGACGGTACTGCTGTTTGCGCCGAGACCTCATCTGCCGCCCCCCCTCACTTCCGCCGTCGTATTCCGTACAATTTGATCAAGCGCATCTATTCGACTGGAGACCCTATGGGCACCGATTTTACGACTATCACGCTGGAACGCGTTGAAGAGCACATTCTGGTTTTGTATCTGGATCGACCGGAACGGGCGAACGCCATGAATACCCAGATGGGAATAGAACTGCGCGCGTTCTTCCAGAACATGTATGTAGACCAGCAGGACATACGGGTAGTGATCGTCACCGGCCGCGGAAGCAAAGCCTTCTCGGCTGGCGGTGACCTCAAAGATCGCGACGGCATGACGGAGCAACAGTGGCAACATCAGCATGCAATTTACGAACAGATGGTGCGCGGGCTGCGTGATTGCCCGCTGCCGGTAATCTGTGCCGTGAACGGTGCGGCCTATGGTGGCGGCTGCGAATTCGCGTTGGGTTGCGATTTTATCTACGCGTCCACCACCGCTCGTTTTGCGCTGACCGAGGTCACACTCGGTATCATGCCGGGCGCCGCTGGCACCATTAACCTGCCGCATGCCGTTGGCGAACGACGCGCGCGCGAAATCATCTACACCGGCGCACCCTTTACTGCTGTGGACGCTCACGCCTGGGGATTGGTCAACAAGCTTTGCGAACCCGAAGCGCTGATGGAACAAACCCTGGCCACCGCCAGACGCATCGCGGGTAACGCGCCGCTCTCCATTCGGCAGGCTAAAAAATCCATCGCGCTGTCCACTCAAGTCGACCGCAACAGCGCTTATATGTTTGAACTTGAAGCTTACAATCGCATGGTCCCGACCACCGACAGACTGGAAGGGGTGCGGGCATTCAACGAAAAGCGTAAGCCGCGCTTTGAAGGACGCTAAACCTCCACGAGAGATAAACTGTATGAACAAACAGCGAGATGTATGGGTGCGCGAAGTTGGTACCCGCGATGGCTTGCAGAGCATCGCGAAAATCTTTGACACCGCGACCAAGCTCGAATGGATAGCGCTTGAAGCCGCCGCCGGCGTACCTGAAATAGAAGTGGGATCGTTTGTCCCCGCGAAACTCTTGCCGCAAATGGCCGATAGCGCCGCAGTGGTCGCCGGCGCGAAAATGATCCCAGATCTGCACGTATCGGTACTGGTGCCAAATCTGCGCGGCGCAGAGAGCGCCATGACGGCAGGCGCAAATCAATTGAACTATGTGCTGTCCGTCTCCGAAGCCCACAATCGTGCGAATGTACGACGCTCGGTACAAGAATCTATAGATGATTTTTCTCGCATCATCGCCTTACGGAATTCCCGTCCCGAATATCGCTCGATACGCGTAGCAGGTGGTCTTGCCACTGCGTTTGGCTGCACCATCGCAGGCCGAGTCACACTGTCTGACGTTCTTGCAGCAGCGCAAGCGTTGGTTGATATCGGCGCGGACGAACTGGCCATTGCCGATACCGTGGGATACGGCAATCCGGCCCAGTGCCGTGAGATGTTTCGCGAAGTATTAGTGATCGCGGGAGATATCCCTGTTGCAGCCCATTTTCACGACACACGTGGCCTCGGCCTGGCAAACGTAGATGCCGCGCTGGGCGTTGGCGTACGACGCTTCGACGCCTCCCTAGGCGGACTCGGCGGTTGCCCCTATGCGCCAGGCGCCAGCGGCAATATCGTCATGGACGATCTCGTCTTCATGCTGGAAGCGATGGGCCTGACAACCGGCGTAGATCTCGAAGCTCTGCTTCAAACTCGAAGATTCATGGAAAGCCATCTCGACGGAGAACCAACCCGTGGCGCCATCATGCGCGCGGGGCTGCCAAAGGGTTTTGGACCTATCCGCGATCAGCAGGTAGTTGGTTAGACGACTCGTTTGACCTCAAACGCATCAGGGCTGCGTTACCTGCTGGCGCGGAGAACATATGGTCGATCGCAGTCGACCTTACGAAATTCAAACGCAGTCTCTTTCATATACTGCCGAGGGGAAAGCGCCCGCTATAGATAAACGCGAACTAGTTTGCTGTCCCGCGATGAACTTCGATAATTCACGCCACTACCGGAGTGCGAGGCGAGGCGCGAAAACGAGTAATAGCGGGGCCTTTGCGACGACGAGCACCGCCGCATCGCGCTTCGATGGCAAGTAAATTGTGAGGATTCATTGTGGAACAGCACACTAGATTCCATGAAAAATACCCGCGGCACTACGCCCGCGCCGTCGGTATAAATCCTGTAAAGTGTGCAAGGTACGCGCCAAAGATGAATTATGACAAGGCGTTTGCCATACCAAAAAGGGCCGCCACGTACTTAGTGAAGAGCCTGCAGTGAAGTACGTATTGATGACCGCGCATACCTCTGAATTTAAGATTACTGAGCGGAGCGCCAACACGCGGTCTCTAGTGGCGGCGGCTTGCTGCCCCCGGTTCAAGCTCTATGTGCTGGCGCAATAAATAAACGCTCTCCGAAAGCAACATCCGCATTTCATCGACGGTTAAACTATCCTGCATGAAAAGCTCCTGGTAGTCGGCCCGTTCGAGCTCCTGTACATACGCACCTAACCGCCGTGCCCCTACGGTCACTGCCGCGCCCTTCAAAGAATGCATGACCGCTTTGAAGCCAATCACATCCCTCCTGCTGTGAAGCAAAGTTGCGCTATCTATCTGCCTAAGACTATCTGACTCGAATTCCGCTATCATCTCTGCGAGTTCCTTTGCCCCGACCCCCAATGCCCTCAGCTCCTCAATTTCCGAAACATCTAATATCGGATGACCTAAGACCTCATGATTCTCGTCGATTTGCGCTTGCATTGGTAAATAGACAGGGACGGCGGCAAACGAACTAACCGCGTCGCGAAATTCTCTCGGTCGCAATGGCTTGGTTAAAAAGCCGACAGCACCACACGCCTCCGTTGCAGCTCTCGCTTCGTACGTTGCATCGGCGGTCAAAATGACAATCGGTGTTCGTCTTCCACTCGCTACAAATTGATAAATCTGCGCGACCTCGATTCCAGACATTCCTGGCATGTGAAGATCGATAAATGCAATGTCAAAGCTTTGTTGGTCCAGAGCTGAAAGAGCATCTTCACCATTCGAAACACAAACAACTGTATGCCCGATGGTTTCCAGAGCCATCCGGGCTGTGGTCAGATTAGTGAGGTTGTCATCCGCCACTAGGACCCGCGCGGGTACCGCGGCTGGACACACCGCTTCCGCTTCTTCGTCGAAGTGTAGTAAGGAAGCTGCCTCGATCACGTGAATTCTGCTTAGTTGTTCGACCGATCCACGAGAAACTGCACTATTGAATCGAGGGTTTATAAACTCCGGCCCTTCGATTTTTCCGTACCACACTAAAAGATACGTCCGCGACGCTGACGTTATCCTATTCAAAATTTGTTCGTGATACTCAACTAGATCGCTGTCAATAAACACAACTCTAGCTTCGCCATCATCTATTTCGTGGAGAGATGCAGAACTTATGGCCCGACAATCCCATCCCGCCGCGTTGAACGCAGCGGCGTCGGATACTGATAGGGGACTCGCTGATAATTGGACGCATGACCTGTGTATGGTCGGAGCATCAGTGAATCCATCGGTTGAGGACTCGTCGAGTGGTAGATAAATTTTGCACTGCGTACCACAGCCTTCTATTGATTGATATTCAATCTGGCCGTTTAGCATTTCAACGTATTGCTTTGTCAGTGTAAGGCCAAGACCAGTGCCGGAATATCGCCTAGCCGCGCTATCGTCGCCGAGCGTGAACGGCTCGAATATGTTGGGCAGAAACTTGGGGGAAATCCCGATCCCAGTATCAACGACGCTCACTAACAGGGTCCTTTGCCCATTCACAACCGTCAAATGGAACCGAACGTGGACGTGGCCAGCTTGCGTGTACTTGACGGCGTTTCCGACCGTATTGATCAGGATCTCTTGAAGATATTCACCGGAACTTATTATCCACGCTGGAAGGTCAGCGTCGAAAAACCAGTAGTATCCGATCTGCTGTTCTTGGGCTCGGGGTTGGCAGATTCTGAGGGCGGTCTGAGCAACAGCGAATACATTCGTCCTCTCCCGCACGCGCGCAGGAATCCTCCCCGCGTCTGCCGCAGCCACATCTAAAATCTTGTTTACTAACCCCAAGAGGTGCTGAGCCGAATCGGTGATCATCTGCATTTTTTGATGACTTCCGTCTCGATTTACCCCCACGTCGTCAGTCGCCTCCCTCAGCACGTCCGATACGCTGATAATCGCGTGCAGAGGTGTTCGTAATTCGTGACTGACATTCGCGATAAAGCGCGACCTTGCGTCATTTAGATCGCGGATCCGCTCGAGCACTTCGCGATGTTTTTTGAGTAATGAGGCAGAGTATAAAGGTACTAACACGATGCCGAGATAGTACGCGAACACTAACTCTCGGCTTCCCCGAATATAGGGATTCTGAAGCATGGCGATCGAAAAGAAGGCCGCTGCGACTACCAGCGTGAAATAAAGATACCGAACACCGAACCGATAGCCATAGCCAATGATGGAGTTCAAGTAAACAGGGAACAGAATTACGCCAAATCTACCTGAAATCGCCGTATATCCCGATATCGCGCCGATATCGGCGAATATGCTGAGGACTCGCGTTATTAAGAGCTTTTTGGAGCTAGGCGCAGCCCCTTGTATGAAGAAGTACGTCCAGCCGTACGCAAGGAGGGAGAATGTCCAATACACGAACGCCAGTGTGAAGTATTTGTAGTCTAGTGCCTCGATTGGGGACGAGGTTGGCGCGTTCGCATAGGACCAGACAACGACTGCTGATACAAATATGACACGTACCAAAGCCTGATCTAGGTCACTTGGCCTGACGTCAATCTTCGACTGCGAAGCCATCTATTAGGTGGCCCGGAAACTTGACGGAACTCTCTGCACTCTTGGGAGCATTTTACTTTATCCCCAAGCTAGACGACTGGCGAAGTCGCAATAATACCGCCAAAAACGTGCGGCATGCGCTGCACTTTCTACGTTGGCAATCTTAACGTTTTAGAGGAACAAGCATGTACGAAATCGCGGATGGTCAGAGTAAGTCCAAAACGGACTTACCCGGGCGAGTGAATCTGGTCTATCTCTGGCGGCTCTGTGGCCGTTTGGGACTTGATGTGGGCCCTAGCCGCGGGGACGTTTGGCCGACATTCATCACCGACCCATGATGGGCGATGGACCATTACGCCTCCTTACTCAACGGTTTCGACCCCTCCAATTTCTCCGCTCAAAGGACGGTCCACAAGCTCAACAATCGCCATCAACGCCTTGTCCCCAGGCCTGAAGCCGCATTTCAAGATCCTTAGATAGCCGCCGGGGCGGGCTTGGTAACGTGGTCCGAGAACATTGAACAATTTGGTAACGATTTCGCGATCACGAATCCGGGCAAACGCCAATCGGCGTTTTGCAACCGTGTCCGTCCGTGCCATGGTAATCAACGGCTCTGCTGCTCTGCGCAGTTCTTTGGCCTTTGGCAGCGTCGTTCGAATCACCTCGTGTCGCAGCAGTGAAACCGCCATATTCTGAATCATAGCTTTGCGGTGGGCACTGGTACGGCTGAGGCTGCGCCCGCTGTTTGAATGTCTCATGGTTCGTACGCCTTATTTACTTGCTGCGCTCAGACGGCCGCACGGTCGTCCTCGTAAAGACCAACGGGTGGCCAATGGTCCAGACGCATTCCCAAGGATAGTCCCCGCGCCGCCAGAACATCCTTAATTTCTGTTAGTGATTTCTTGCCTAGGTTAGGCGTCTTGAGCAGCTCGACTTCTGTGCGCTGGATTAGATCACCTATGTAATAGATGCTTTCCGCCTTCAGGCAATTCGCTGACCGGACCGTCAGCTCAAGATCATCGATTGAACGTAACAGGATAGGGTCAACCTTTATCTTTTCAGGGTCGGTCGGAGAAATACGCTCCTCGCCCGAAATGTCGACGAACACTGCGAGCTGGCTACGCAATATGGTCGCCGCTTCCTTAACTGCTGTCTCGGGGTCGATGGTGCCGTTGGTTTCTATTGTCAAAACAAGTTTGTCTAGGTCAGTCTGCTGCTCAACGCGCGCGCTAAGCACCTCATACGCGCAGCGCCGGACGGGACTGAAAGACGCATCGAGTTTCAAACGCCCGATAGCTTGATCAGCGTCCTCGCTGGTTTCACGTGAGGTTGAGGGCTGATAACCTCGGGCCCGAGCAACGCGCAACGTCATGTTGAGCTCGCCGTTGTCGCTGAGCGTGGCGATGTGATGGTCGGGATTCACGATTTCAATGTCGTGGTCGAGCACGATATCGCGTGCTGTAACGCGGCCGGGACCGCGACGATTCAGCGTGATGCTCGCCTCGTCGCGTGCGTGCATTTTAATTGCGAGCCCTTTGAGGTTTAGCAGGATGTCCGTGACATCTTCCTGCACCCCTTCGATGGTCGTGTACTCGTGGAGTACGTTTTCGATCTCAACCTCGACTACAGCGCTGCCCGTCATCGACGACAACAGGACCCGACGCAGGGCATTTCCCAAGGTATGGCCGAAGCCTCGGTTGAGGGGCTCGATTGTGATGCGAGCTGCTCGCAGACCAGCCTGCTGCACCTCAGCGATCTTCGGCTTCAACAACTCATTTAATGCTGACGCCATATTGGAATCTCCTTAAACAAACTACTTCGAATACAACTCGACAACGAGTGATTCATTGATATCAGCGGGCAAATCGGCGCGTTCCGGTACGGCCTTGAAACGCCCCTCCATCTTTTTCGAGTCGACATCTACCCATTCGGGAAAACCCAACTGTTCGGCGATCGCAAGCGAATCAGCTATTCGGACCTGCTTCTTAGAACGCTCGCGCACCGCGACGACATCATTAGGTGCAACCTGATATGAAGGAATGTTGACGCTCTTCCCGTTTACCAGAATAGCTTTGTGGCCCACCAATTGACGGCATTCCGCGCGAGTTACGCCGAAGCCCATTCGATACACGACGTTGTCCAGCCGGCATTCCAAAAGCTGAAGCAAGTTCTCACCTGTTGCGCCCTTGCGCTTGGCCGCAGTCGCGTAGTAGTTCCGGAACTGGCGTTCCAAAATACCGTAGATAAATCGCAGCTTTTGTTTTTCCCGAAGTTGAACAGCGTAATCGGATTGGCGCCGTCCACGATTGTCTCCGTGCTGGCCCGGCGGCTTTTCAAGGTTACATTTCGTTTCTATCGGCCGGGCTCGGCTCTTGAGGCCAAGGTCCATCCCTTGACGCCGACTTAACTTGCATTTCGGTCCTATGTAACGCGCCATTTCTTTACACCCTTCGCTTCTTAGGCGGCCGACATCCGTTATGCGGGATCGGCGTGACGTCAGTAATGTTCGTGATCTTAAAGCCCGCCGAGTTCAATGAACGCACGGCGGATTCTCGGCCAGGTCCCGGGCCTTTGACAAAAACATCAAGATTCTGCATGCCGTACTCGTCGCGCACGCTCGAGAGCTTCTCCGCCGCAACCTGTGCGGCGAAGGGTGTGCTCTTGCGCGAACCCCTGAAACCACTACCACCTGCAGTCGCCCAGGCTAATGTGTTGCCTTGTCGATCTGTGATCGTGATGATGGTGTTGTTAAAAGAGGCATGAATATGGGCCACACCGTCGATGACGGTTCTCCTGACCTTCTTCTTCACCGTTCGCTGGGTCGACGTAGCCATATCTAAATCTCAACCTTACTTCTTGACCATACGGCGGGGACCCTTACGGGTGCGGGCGTTGGTGCGCGTGCGTTGGCCACGGACCGGCATCCCACGGCGATGCCGCACTCCGCGATAACACCCAAGATCCATCAGTCGTTTGATGTTCATGCTGACTTCGCGGCGAAGGTCACCTTCCACCGGAAACTTGCCCACCGCTGCTCGCAGTGCCTCAAGTTGCCCTTCGGTCAGGTCTTTAATCATTGAGTCAGACGGAACCCCGGTTTCGGCGCAAATTGCCTTCGCGCGCGTTCGACCTATGCCGAAAATCGACGTCAATGCGATGACCGCATGTTTGCGATCAGGAATGTTTACTCCCGCTACGCGAGCCATAGCCTGCTCCTCTCAACTTTCATTCCGATGTTCAACCTTGACGTTGTTTGTGTCGTGGATCCTTGCAGATCACGCGCACAACACCTTTGCGCTTGATGATCCTGCAATCCCGACAAATGGGTTTGACTGAAGCCTGCACTTTCATATTCGATTCCTCTCGTCCGGTATCTCACCGGCGCCCGTAACCCTTGAGGTTCGCTTTTTTCATCAGCCCCTCATATTGGTGGGACATCAGATGCGCCTGCACCTGTGCCATAAA
>JAYUQF010000463.1:0-3122 GCA_043756885.1 Pseudomonadota bacterium | reverse complement strand
ACTCAATCGACGCGCAAGCCGGCCAAGGCACCCAAGCTGTCCCGCACCCACCCGCCGGCAGATCTTGCGGCTAGCGACTGGCAGCGCGCATTGCGTCGCCAGTTCGGCCACGAACAAACCTTCGGTCTGGAGAATGTCGGTGCCGAGCGATTCTTTTCCGAGTTCCGCGTCAGCAACCCGCAATCGAAGAGCGTGTATCGCGTGGCGGTGCGTGGCAAGCAGCCGGGCGACAACTATTGTGCCTGCGCAGATTTCGCCACCAACGAACTGGGGACCTGCAAACATATCGAGTTTGTGCTGGCCGCGCTGGAGAAGAAGCGCGGCGCCAAAACTGCCTTCGCCCGTGGTTACGCAGCGCCGTTCTCTGAGTTGTACTTGCGCTACGACAGTACACGCAGCTTGCATTTTCGCGCCGGGACCGATTGCCCTCCCGCAGTTCGCAAGGCGGCCGCACAATTGTTCGATGCGGCGCGCAATGGCGTGCTGCGTGATGGGCGGTGCGAAGAAGTGGGGCGATTTATTGCCGCGGTGTCCAAGCGTGGTCACGAGCTGCGCGCTTACGACGATGCGATCGAGTTTGTCGCGCGCTGGTGCGATGCGCGACGACGGGACCTTATGCTCGGCAGCATCTTTCCCCGCGGCGCAGCCGACCCCGCCTTGAAGAAGCTCCTTAAGGTGCCGCTTTATCCCTACCAGGCCGAGGGTGTGCTCTTTGCTGTGCGTGCCGGCCGTGTCTTGATCGCCGACGAAATGGGCTTGGGAAAAACCATCCAGGCCATTGCTGCGGCAGAAATTATGGCCCGGCATTTTGGCGTCGCCAAGGTGCTTGTTATCTGCCCGACGTCGCTCAAGTACCAGTGGCAGAGCGAGATTGCACGCTTTGCCGGACGCGCGGCGCGTGTCCTTAGCGGTGGTCGGGCGCAGCGGCAGAACGACTATGCGTTGGATGACTTCTGCAAGATCACCAACTACGAAAAACTCCAGCCGGATCTCGATTTGATCGCCGCCTGGGAGCCGCAACTGGTGATCGTGGACGAAGCGCAACGGGTCAAGAACTGGAACACTATCGCCGCGCGCGCGTTGAAGCGCATCGACTGCCCCTACGCGGTGGTGCTTACCGGTACCCCCATGGAAAACAAGCTGGAGGAACTGATTTCCGTCGTCCAGTTTGTCGATCAGCGTCGCCTTGGCCCGACCTGGAAACTGCTCTATGAGCATCAGATCAAGGATGACGCCGGGCGTGTTACCGGCTATACCGGGCTGGAGAAGATCGGTCAGACGCTGGCGCCGATCATGATCCGGCGACGCAAGTCCGAAGTGCTGCGCCAGTTGCCGGCGCGTACCGATCAGAATCTGCTGGTGCCGATGACCGCAATGCAGATGACTTATCACCAGGAAAATGCCGACGTCGTAGCAAAAATCGTCAAGCGCTGGCGCACGAGCAGATTTCTCTCGGACATCGATCAGCGACGTCTTACCTGTGCTTTGCAGAATATGCGTATGTCCTGCAACAGCACCTATCTGCTCGATCAGCAAACCGATCACGGCGTCAAAGCCGACGAAGTGGCGGCCTTGCTCGATGCGCTGTTCGAACAGCCGGATGCGAAGGCGGTAGTGTTTTCACAATGGACACGCAGCCACGACATCGTGATCCGCCGTCTGAATGCACGCGGCATCGGTCATGTCAGTTTTCACGGCGGGGTAGCCTCGGAGAAGCGGCCGGCACTGGTGGCGCGCTTCCGGGATGATCCGCACTGCCGCGTGTTCCTGTCCACTGACGCGGGCAGCACGGGCCTCAACTTGCAGCACGCATCAACCCTTATCAACATGGACATGCCATGGAACCCGGCGATCCTCGAACAGCGCATCTCGCGCATCCATCGCATGGGGCAACAACGGCCGGTGCAGATTGTCAATTTCGTGGCAAAAGGCACGATCGAGGAAGGCATGCTGTCAGTGCTGGCCTTCAAGCGCTCGTTGTCGGCCGGCATACTCGACGGCGGTGCCGGCGAGATATCGCTCGGTGGCTCGCGTTTGAACCGTTTCATGAAGGACGTTGAAAACGTCACCGCAGGCATGGGCGCAGGTGAGGCCATGACGCTGGCCGAAGAAGCGGGGAGCGTGGCCACGGCCGTGGACACCCCGTCCCCGCGCGGTGGAGATGCGGCCGACATGGTTAGTGTCGGCGAGGCCGCGAAGCCGAGGCCGGAGCACGCGGATGCGGCTGGCCACGCGCCGAGTATTGATCCGTGGCAAACCTTGGCGCAGGTCGGTGCGCAGCTGATCGCCGCGCTGACGGCCGCCAGCCTGCCTGCCGCGCCGGGGCATCCATGGGTAGAGCTTGATCCAGACACCGGAGCGCGGCACCTCAAGGTGCCGCTGCCATCGCCGGAAACGGGACGGCGGCTGGCCGAGGCGCTCGTGGCGCTCGCGGATGCTTTCCGCGGCAAGCTGCCCTAAATCACAATGGCACACTCTACCCCGGCCACTGTTGCCTTGCGCGCGCTTGGCGTGGCCTTCGAGCTGCGCGCCTACGACTATGACCCTCACGCGGAGCGCGTCGGTAGGCAGGCCGCCGCAGCGCTGGGTGAACCGGCCTCGCGAGTGCTGAAAACCTTGATCGCCCAGGTTGACGGTAAACCGGTCTGTGTTGTGCTGCCCTCCGATCGCGAAGCGAGTATGAAAAAAGTCGCGGCAGCGCTCGGCGGTAAAAGCGCAGCGATGATGCCAGTGCCGGATGCCGAGCGGCTGACGGGTTATAAGGTGGGTGGCGTCAGCCCCTTTGGACAGAAGAAAAAGCTGCGGACGGTAGTTGATACGTCGGTGACCAGCGAGGCCTATGTGTATGTCAACGGCGGACAACGTGGTTTGCAGATCTGCTTGGCGCCCGCCGACTTGCTCAAGGCGAGTAGCGCACTAGCGGCGGCGATCGTCGCCTGAAGCGCGGGCAGGCAAATAAAGCGGGGGCGGGTCTGGGCAACTGACAGATCCCGCCCTGCCGCTAGCCCGTCGTTCAGTCATCGCTACTGACTTCCCCGGCGTAACAAGGTGAAGAGGCATAAGGTCGCAGGTCGTGCGGCTGCCCGTTGTCGACCCGTAAGCTGGCAGCCAAGCCTGGGTGC
>JAYUQF010000462.1:0-8514 GCA_043756885.1 Pseudomonadota bacterium | reverse complement strand
GGCACCCGGTGCAAGCGCTGCGTGCTCGCCGGCCAAGGACTCCGTGGCTGCATAGCCCACTGGTGGCGTCCACTCCTCCGCCAGCCCCGCTTCGCGCCAGGCGATGAGCGCCGGTGTTCCGTCTTTCGTCAAGTCACAGGTCCATACATCGCCTACGCTTTCACAGCGCTTCACGATACGGCCTTCCATCCAGCGAGCCATGGCAAGATATGCATCCGCACTCGCTGTGGGCTTGCCGTCTACCCGCAGAAAACCCATGTCATCGTGATCCCATGAGTAATAGTAGTAACGTTGTACGCCTGCGGCCCAAGCCACCAACAGTGCGCGCGCAACGTAAGCTGCGGAATGTTCTCCATCGAGTTTAGGCCAGCTTGGGTCTATCGCCTTGGCTTTGCTCGGTCCTAGCGCCAAGCGCCAGCCCGCTTCGGTATTCCATAGTGGTCGGTCGGCGAGACCGTGTTTGCGCATGATGTCCTGCACCGCCCGCACCTGGCTCAACATCGTCTCTGGCGCGCCATGGGGAGTATAAAAATGCCAACTGATAACATCGACACACTGCTTGCCGCCGGCACTCAAGAATTCGTCCAGCCAATCGGGATGAGCACTCACGCCTGAAGGCGTGACGATCTTGATCGCCGGGTCTTCTTCGCGCAACACGCGTGCGGACGAACACGTCATATCCACTAGCTTGCGCAAGTCACCGGTGAAAAAACCGGCATTGGGCTCGTTCCAGGGTTCGTAATACGGGATCTGGTTCTTATAGCGACGGCCAGTTCTACGCACAAAATCGAGCCAGATGTCCATCGTGCGCGGTTCGGCCGCAGACCCCGGCCCATAGGGGCCCTTCTCGTCCGGGCGCGCACTTGCCCATTGGGGGGTCGCACCGAAGGTATACAGCAATTCGATATGGCGGATGCGCGCGAGGCTGACTACCTTGTCGAGTGCGGCATAGTTAGGGCCGAGATTTTTCGGGTCCAGGTAGCGCCACGCGACCCGCGCGTCCCATAAACGCCAAGCGCCGATGCCATGTTTTGGCACCTCCGTCGATTCGCCGGTGCGATGAAAGTGCATGCCGAAGTACACCGCAGGCACCGGCAACTGACTCGGCACCAGGCGCTCGTTCGCGGCTGCCGCGCCCGAACAGAGCAACATGAGGGCTATCAGCACGAAGCACGCCCCTCGAAGTTTGGTCGCCGCCCTTCGAGCCTGCGACGTGACCGTTCCATTGCTATGCGACATGGCTAACTCTTCTCAATTTGAAATCTTTCAAACGGCGCGAGCTTTGTTCACTCGCGCAAATCGCTGCGCTATCTCAACAAGTCATCAGCGAAGGCCAACGCGAGAAACGTGGCAAGGTGGCCAACCGGACTTAGCCCTGCGCCGCCCCCTCGGCCGCAGCGGCGGCGCTCGCCGGACGTTTTTCCAGGTCGATCAGCTTCTGGCGCGCAAAGGCGAAATCGCTTTGGGGTTTAGCAACTATGCTCGCTGCCCTCGTCGTCTGCGCGGTGATCGCCCCTCCTCCCGAAAAATTGCCATATACCAGATAAGGCAAAGCAAGGCAGAGGGCCGTCATCTGCATGGTACGAAACTCAATGATGGGTGTACCCATGAATAGATTGGGCAAAGTGAACAGAATCCCGGCTAAACCCGCCCCGTATAAATCCCGATTACTCCAAGGTATGGAGTTGATGCGCCGCAGGCCGAAATAAGCAAAGCTGATATAAAGAAACAGAAACGGCACCAGGCCGAGCAAGCCAGCCTTCAGCCACACGTGTACCAGGCCACTGTGCATAAACTGAATGTTCGCCGGTCCATAACCAGCCCAGGACCCTACTCCCAAAAAAATGTGCTCGCTGACCGTCTTGAATGCCTCAAACAACTCCGCGAAACGTCCTGACTTCACGCCTGGTTTAACGTCGTAAAGCAGCATATCCACGAGGCCACGATTGCGATGGGCGCTCAAAGAGGAAAACCGCTGAACTACGAGCATGGTCAGCGCGAATCCACCGGCGGCGACTCCCCCGGCCATCAGCGCGACGCGCCGTCGCAACGGTTGCAAGAAGCAGAATAATGCTGCTGCCAACACTAACCCACCCCATCCTGTCCGACGATAGGATAAGGCCACGATCAATATTTGCAGCACGACCAACGCGCCGTAAAACGGCTTATGACGCAATGGCACCGCTTTATCCAGATAGCGCCACGCGGCGATAAAGGCCGCCAAACAAGCAAGAATGCTGTCGTTGATGTCGAAAAACGTCAGGTGAATAGCGATCTGCTGGACATTACCGTAGACGTTTGCGACATCGCCGCCCCAGAACAGATAACGCAGCATCCCGTAACCGCCGCGCAGCGTTGCGCAATAGAGAATTACGGTACAAAAGCGTTGCGCCTCGCGGGGTGAGTCTATTGCCATGATGAGTATGGCAGTGAACATCCCCATGTTTACGATGTTGATGATACCGAAGTGCGAAAATATAGCAGGCAAGGGTGCGCCCAATGCCATGCCGACTACCACCTGGATCCCGAACAGCAATGCAAAAAAATAAAAATATTTCTGCAGATTACAGGCCGCCATGCCAACGTTCTTGCGTCCCCAGTAATAGGCACTGAGCGCAAAGAGCCCGTAGAGATACAAATTGATGATGGAGAAGAAAAAGAGGCCGGTACCACGACCGTAGAGATTCATGACCTGCGTCTTGTCGACCACGCCCCAGCCTACGTTCGGAAAAAAGAACAGCACTACAAGATACGAATAAACCGCGTAAACCGGCCGCGTAACAACCGCCACCAGGCCACCAAGCAGGAGCACGGCCAAGGCTATATTCAGTAGATCGAAATGCATCACACGTTCAGTCGAGGTGCGCGAACTCGCGTGCCAACGTTGCCACGATACGCTCGGCGGCTTTGCCATCCCACAGTTCAGGACGCCGGTGGGCCGTGCTTGCCGGCGCTGCCAGTATGTCGTCTACCGCTCGAATCATTTTTTCGGTGTCAGTTCCGACCAGACGGTTGCTGCCATCGGTGAGGGTCACCGGCCGCTCGGTGTTCTCGCGTAAGGTTACGCAAGGCACGCCCGCCGCAGTCGTCTCCTCTTGCAAGCCACCGCTGTCGGTCAACACACAGCGGGCATCCTTCCACAATGACAGGAACTCCATGAAAGGTAGCGGCGCCAGGGTATGCACTTGCGCGGGCAGTTGCAGACCGAACTCCTGAATGCGTGCCTGGGTACGTGGATGAATGGGAAAAATCAATGGCAACTTGGTTGCGATAGTCGACAAACCGCGAATAATGGCCGACAGCGCCTCACGATCATCGACGTTAGACGGACGATGCAAGGTCACTACGCCGTAGTTTGAATACTCGGCCTTGAGTGCGGCCGATGGGTATTTTGCGCTGCCGTCCTGCTCCAGCTTGGCCATTTGATGAAACAAGTTGTCGATCATCACGTGCCCGACAAAATGGATAGAGTCCGAAGAATGTCCTTCGCGAGTCAGATGCTCGACCCCGCTAGGCTCCGTGACGAAAAAATAATCCGAGATCGCGTCCGTCACCATGCGGTTGATTTCTTCTGGCATGGCCAGGTCACCGCTGCGCAGACCGGCTTCGACGTGCGCCACCTTGATACCTAATTTTTTCGCAACTATCGAACAGGCCAAGGTCGAGTTGACGTCGCCGACAACCATCACCAAATCAGGCTGCTCCTTCAGGCACACTTCCTCGAAACGCGTCATCACTTTGGCAGTCTGCACCGCGTGGCTACCGCTGCCGACGTCGAGGTAATGATCTGGTTTCGGGATCTCGAGTTCCTCAAAAAATACGTCACTCATGTCGCGGTCGTAATGTTGACCGGTATGCACGATCTGTATGTCGAAGATCCCTGCATGGCGATTGAAAGCTCGCACGATGGGCGCAATCTTCATGAAATTGGGGCGAGCGCCCGCAACGATGCTGACTTTAGTCTTTTTGGATGACATGACTAACTAGATTCCACTGGACTTAACTTGTGGTGCGGGCACAGCGGAAGATTCCACCGGCTGCGCATTAACGTGCACGGCTGACTCCGTGTCTGTTTCGAGGCCGCCAACATCCAACTTACCTGCGCCGAACAGGCCGCGACGCCGCCGCTCTTCCACCATATTCGTAACAATGGTGCTGGTTACCCTGAGTCGACCCTCGGCAAACGCGTAAACCAGCGCCATGTCGCACAGCGCGTTTATCAAGCGTGGCACACCACCGGAGTAACGAGCGATAGCGTCAAGCGCATCCGGTAAAAAAAGCTTGCGAGTTCCACCCGCGACAGACAATCGATGACGAATATATTCGCGGACTTCACCGCCATCCAAGGCATCGAGGTGGTAGTCGGCGCTGATACGTTGCGCGAATTGTTCAAGGTCAGGACGTCGTAGTGTGTCGCGCAGTTCTGGTTGCCCGACCAGCACAATCTGCAATACAAGATTTCTATCTGCGTTGATATTGCTGAGAAGACGCAGTTCTTCGAGCGTCTCGACACCCATATTCTGCGCTTCATCGACGATAAGCACCGTTCGTTTGCCGTGAGCGAATTCGCCGACCAGGAATTCAACGAACTGACGGTACATTGTGACTTTGTCACGCCCCTCGTGTTCCAGTCCAAACGACATCGACACCCATTGCATGATGTCGCCAAATCCTTTGTGCGTGTTTGAGATCAAACCCACGGTGGAAGTTGCATCAAGACGGTTCAGCAGATGACGAATAAGGGTGGTCTTGCCGGATCCGATTTCGCCGCTGATGACGATGACTGGCGCGTTGTTGAACAACCCATACTCGAGCATCGCAAACGCCATGGAGTGTTTCCCGCTCAGATACAAAAAAGCGGGATCTGGCGTCAACGCGAACGGGCGTTCCCGGAAACCAAAGTGCTTTTCGTACATGCGGGTCGCGCGCAGACTCAGTAGTAGCTTGCGATCTTGTCGTCGGACGCATTCAGTACGGTGCCGAGGATCGTGGCGTCCTTCAGCATTTCGAAGGATTGCTGGATCTCCTCGCGAGTGTTTTTCCCCTCCCTTAGCACCAGCAGGAAGGCATCAACGTAAGGAGCAAAAGACAAAGCATCGTCAGCAGACAGCACTGGAGGCAAATCAAACAGGACTATGCGGGCTGGGTAGCGTTGCTTCAATTCCTGGACCATCGTTCCAACCGCCGGCGAGGCCAGGATCTCCGAAGAATTCGACTGCGGTTCGCGGCCCGGCAGCACGACGAGGCGCTCGATGCCGGGATTAATCAAGATTTCTCCCATCGATACGCCGTGCAACAAGTAGTCGCCGATGCCCTTTTCGACCTTGAGACCGAAGTACTTTTGCAGCGATGGGTTACGGAGGTCCATATCAACCAGCAACACCGTCTGGTGCATCTCCCTGGCGAGACTTATGGCGAGATTGATGGCGGTCAGCGATTTTCCATCGCCCGGCGCCGGGCTGGTGACAGCCAAAGCATTCCAGCCACGCGCCGCCATGCGTTGCATGACCTGTGTACGCAGCATCTTGTAGGCGGTCAAACCGGCGGTATCGTTGCTGCCATAGATGATGCGATTTTCGCGCAATAGCGCCGGGTCAAGGGCCTGCACGCTTGTCTGCGAATATTGGATCTCGGCGGCCGACACCGACACGCCCTCATCCATCCGCTGCGGCAATACGGCAGGTTCGGCACCGCGCTCAAGACGGGCTTTATCGAGCGCTTGTTTGATTCTTTCCATTTCAGTTCATCCCGTAGGCGGAACGCATCCGCGATGGTCTAAAGTCCGAGCTTGCGCGCGATGACGAAAAACAATACGTCGAGTGGCTTGTAAAACAAATGCAATCCGATCGCGAACAGTGCCAGCCCGAGCAGGCTCGCCGCGAATGCCAGCAACCAGTTACGTTTGCGTCGCCGCACTGCGCTGGTTGAATCAATGTTGGGAATGATCGCCAGCGGCGGTACCCCAAGCAGACGCAGAATTGAAGCGCGACCATAAACTCGCTGGTCTAGCGCCTCTGCCAGCGTACTCGAGCCGACACCGCCGCCCACCGCGAGCACACTACCGAGCAGGCCAATCGCGAGACGATTAGGTTTGGACGGTTTTTGCGGCACGACCGGAGGTTCGATTAATGTGAAGCGTTCGCCCTGTTTTTCGCTCTCGAGGTTATTCGACAGCTCTGCTTCTTGGCGTTTCGCCAATACTTCTTGGTATTTCAGCTGTGCGTTTTCATAATCGCGGGTAAGCGTACGGTATTCCCGTTCCACTTCAGGCGCCTTGGCCTGGCCCAGCTGAAGTGCCATCACGTTCGCACTCAAGCTCGCGCGCTGAGCCCGCGACGCACGCAAGTCGGAAGTGGTCGCTTCGAGTCGTGCCTTCAATTGAATATAGGCCGGGTTGTCGGGCAGGGCATTGACCGGCACCGGCGGTGCCGACGCATTGGACTTGGCCAGTTGGCTTTCCAGACTTGCGACCTCGCGGCCCATGCGCTTCACATCCGGATGGTCAGCTGAGTATTTCTCGCGGGCAGACACCAGCTTTGCACGGGCGTCCTTGAGCCGTATCGCAAGCTCCGAACCGTTGTCGTTGTTCTTCACTTCGGCGCGCAATGCCTCGAGTTCTCGGCGCATAGAAAGCACATCGGGATGGCCTGCGCCGTAGCGCGCTGCTAACTGGGTGAACTCGGTCTCGAGCACCTTCAGGCGGTCTGGTGTTCCAAGAATCCGCTCGCCGGTGGTCGAATACAGCATTGAATTGGGTTGCTGCTGGGCAAGCTCAGACTCGAGATAGACGCGTTGTTGCTCTAACGAGGAGATTTGGTTGTCAACCTGCCGAATATCGCTTTCCAGGCGGTTCTTCATTTCGAGATTGATGCTCTGCAGTTCCGGCAGCTGATCGTGATTGCGTTCCTTAAACTTAGCCAGCCGCTCTTCAACATCAGCGACCTGCTTGCGCAGTTTTTCTCCCTCCTCGGTCAGGAAGTTAAGCGTCTGAGTGGAGGTCTCCTGTCGTTGCCGCAGGTTTTCATTCAGAAAAAGGCTAACGAGTTCATTGGCAACCCGCTGGGCCGTTTCGGCGCGCTCACTTTGGAACGACAGGTCAAAAGCAATCGTGGCTTGCACAGCACGGCCTTGCTTAGGATCGACAACGTCGGCGCTTATTGGCGTGACCGCAATGTCATCACGCATTTCTTCGACGACCGTTTCCAGCGGCTTGTCCTTTCGGTCTTTTGCGTAGAGGTCGTACTTCTCGATGATCGAACTCAAATTGGCGTTGGTCAGCACCCGCTGAGAAATCACTTGGATACGTTGGTCGGCAAAGCTGGTGACCATTGAGCGCACCAAGTCCTGGGGGATCTCCTGCTGTTCGATCAGGATTACCGCTCGCGACTGGTAAACAGACGGAAGACCGAGAGCCGCGCCTATTGTGACAAGCAGCAACGACGATAAGGCAAACATCCCAAGTGGCAGACGGCGCTTGATGACGTCTCTGAAGCTAATATTTGCGAGTAATCCCTCTTCCATGTTTACAGCCCGTTAAGTGATGAAATGGCCCTCGGCAGGCCGTTGTACTCGATGTTCAGCGTCACGGCATGACCGCCAGCGGCATCTGCAAAAAAAGCAGTATTGCGCCGGTACGCAAACCGATAGGCGCCAGTAGTGGACCATTCGCGGTTGAAGTCATACCGCAGCGCGCCCCGGAGCTCGCTGAAATCGCGATCGGCGTCGCCCGCGAACACACCGCCCACTGAGGTCCGCATGTCGTGTGAGCCACTCAAGATTAGCAGCCAATTCTGCTTAAGCTTTAGATCGGCTCGTAGCGACAGGTGATCTGCAATAGTCTGCGTGCCACGGCCACCAGGGCTTAATTGTCGTGAATATTCGAATCTGGCGAGTGACGACAAGGCCAACTGCTTCTGCAAGCTGAAGTTCGCGATCGGCCCGGTCGCCCGGGTCGTGACGTCTTTCTCGACCGGCACAAACTGCGGAGGGGGAGGGTCGGTCACCAGTTCAAATGATCGTTCGATACTGTCGATATCGCTGATCACATAACCCGCTGAGCCGGTAGCGCGAATCGTCGGCGTCAGGACCTTGGTCATGCCTGCTTGCAATCCGTAGGTTCGGGTGTGGTTACTGACCGATGCGACCTCGAAATCAGTAACAAAGAAGGTTGTAAACAGCTGCGTGGAGTCGTTATAGGCATAAGTCACCTGACTGGATCCCATCACATAACGATAGTCAACCAAGCCACTCGCAGAACTGCCGTACGAAGTATCGTTAAACAGAAACGAGAACTGGTTCTGCCAGCGTTCATTGATGAGCCAGGTAAGCGAGGGCGCGACATCGATGCTCTGGCGCATGACTACGTCACGGGATACACCGGTGTCGGTCGCTTCTGTGATGAGCGTGGAATCACGGGTATAGCCGAAATCCAGCGCCCAGGTAGTAACAAGAAAATCAACTCGGTACCAAATATCTGGGCTTTGCCCATGACGCTGGAGATCCCGCTCTTGAATA
>JAYUQF010000461.1:0-3123 GCA_043756885.1 Pseudomonadota bacterium | reverse complement strand
TCACATTGTGACGCTAAGGGGTTCTAGCGCTGCTCGTCAGCACCAAGATCACCTCGGGATAGCGAATTATCGTCAATAAAATTAGTTGTTTATGTTTTTATTGGTATCTGGCATGGAAACTGCTAATAACCGTTGCACAAGTTAGGGTCCGGGAAATAAGCGGGCTCAAACAACGATCCCCCGGCCGCTAGCCTTGCAGGCTGACGTCCCGGCTCACCAGCAAAAGACAGTAATCAAATCTCGAGGAGAGACAACACATGAAGATGCAGAAACAACAGGGCTTTACCCTTATCGAATTGATGATCGTTGTTGCGATCATCGGTATTTTGGCCGCGGTCGCCATTCCGGCCTACCAGGACTACACCGTCCGTGCCAAAGTGACTGAAGGTCTGTCCCTGGCCAGCGCCGGCAAGACCGCCGTGTCGGAATATTTTTCCGCCAACGGCACCCTGCCAGCCAGCAACGCGGAGGCGGGTATGGCAGCTGCGGGCGACATTTCGGGTAACTCAGTCTCGGGGGTCGAGGTGACCGCTGGTGGTGTAATCACCGTGACTTTTTCTGCCAATCCGATTCCTAATGACACCCTCTCGCTGACCCCAACAACCTCCGCAGGCAAGATCGTCTGGGATTGCGGGCCAGGCACCACTAACCCGCTGGAAGGCAAGTATCTGCCTTCGTCCTGCCGTTAAGGGCTAGCGTAAGCTGAGGCCAAAGTACGCTGCGCCCTGCGCAGCGTACTTTTTTTTGGAGGGGCGCGAACAGCATGGCTGCCCTCGTGCTGCGGCCCTCTCCATCGCAAGCGCAGTGTGCTCTCACCTGCGCAGACCCCCAACTTCTCTAGTCGTTCGGTACGCATCCGACTGTCGGGCAGTGCGGCTAGGACTGTTCGTCTTGTTCGTGCCCTATGCCGGTAGTGACTCCAAGCAATCTGTCAGACATAGGAAATCGGCGCGAGACGGTGGGAAAGCGAGGACAGATATGCGCGCATTCGAGGCGAATAGTGGGGCGGTTTAACGGGAAGGTGCGCGTATATGGACCGCTGTCCCAGCGTTGCAGCAGATTCTTCCTAAGTCCGACAGGCTGCTAGCTTCGGGACTGCAGAACCCAATATGAGCCGACGGACCACTCTCGCTGGACTCATGCTCGTCGCGCTGGTGGCGCTGGTCTACCTGCCCGGAGTGGGCGGCGGTTTTGCTTTCGACGACTATCACACCATCGTCGACAACCCCAAGCTCGATATTCAAACCTTGAGTTGGAACGCGCTGCTGGACGCGGCGATGTCCGGCGTCGGCACCGGCCCGCTGGCGCGGCCGCTTGCGATGTTGAGTTTTGCCGCCAATCGCAGCGTCGTTGGTTTGGCGCCCGCTCCCTACAAACTCACCAATCTGCTTATCCATGCCCTCAACGCACTGCTTGTGTTTGGTCTATTGCGTTGCTGGTTACCGCTCTTGGCGCCACGGGCACCGCTGACCTGCGCGTGGTTGATCTCCGCGTTATGGGCGCTGCACCCGATTAATCTGACGGCTGTGTTGTACGTCGTACAGCGTATGACTTCGCTCTCGGCAACTTTTGTCCTGCTGACTCTTGGTTTGTATAGCTGGCTACGCTTGCGGCACCGACGCGGGTTGCCTTTGTCAGCCAGTGGCGTGCTCGCCATGGCGTTTTGTGCGGTGTTCGCACTGTTGTGCAAAGAAACGGCGTTGGTCCTGCCGCTGTATATCTTGCTCGTAGAAATGTGGGTGCTGGTGTCATTACGGCCACCCCTGAACATGCGTACGGGAATGGTGATCGGCTGCATCGTGGCGCTTATGCTCGCAGGCGGCGCCGTGTACTTCGTGCACAACATCGCGCCCGGTTATCGGCTGCGCGAGTTTACTTTGGGCCAAAGGCTGTGGAGCGAAGCGCGTGTCATATGCGCCTACCTGCAGTTGCTGCTAGTGCCCGTGCCCGGAACCTACACGCTATTTCATGACGACATGGTGCTGTCGCATGGCTGGTTGCAGCCCGTCTCGACCGTGGTGTCAGTGGCGACCTTGCTCGCGGTGTGTGCACTGGTCGTGACGCGGCGCGCCCGGCAACCTTATTTAGTATTCGGTTGGGCCTGGTTTCTCGTCGGTCATCTGCTCGAGGGCAGTTTTGTGCCGCTTGAGCTGATGCACGAACACCGCAACTATCTCCCCGGTCTGGGCATCATCACGCTCGTGGTATTAACACTTGCCGACGGGCTTGCGCGCCGGCCGGCGGCCGGGCGGATCTGCGCCGCACTGGCCTTGGCGACATTAACAACGGTGACTTCGCTGCGCGCCGCGCTGTGGGCCGATCCGGCGTTGCAAATCGAATCCGAGCTGGTGCATCACCCACACTCCCCGCGGCTGTGGTACGAGGCCGGTCGTTTGCGCATCGAAGGTGCGGGCAATGATCCGGCCCGCGTGATGGCAGGCATATTGGCGTTGGAACGCGCGGCGAAGTTGGCAACCATTAAAAGATTGCCCTTCAAAGCCTTGCTCACGATGGCTATTGAGCGCGGCGACCGCGATGCCATCGGGCGATTGATAGCCGTTATCGCACAAGAGCCCCGCGAGCGGGTTGGCATCGATGTATTTCAAGACCTCGTGATCTGTCAGGGTTATGGTAAGTGCCGTCAGGACGCCGCCGCCGTGCAGGCCTTGGGTTCGGTGTTGCTGGCGCGCAAGGATCTAACCACGGAGTCGCGCCAGCTGCTGTTGGAGTGGTTAGCGGTGTACTACGCGCGTGTCCTCGCCGATCCCGCAGCGGCGATTTCGATCCTGCGCGAGCTGGTTGCGGCGCGGCCGGGCGATCTCGTTTTTAACACGCGCCTCGCCGAGGCTTATGCCGTGAACGGACAGCAGGACGAAGCGCGGCGTCTGGCGCACCAGGTGTGGGTTACATTGCCGTGGAATAGCGTGCTCTATCAGCGCCCTTTGCGCGCGCGCCTGGCGCAGTTGTTGGCCACTGATCATGAACACTGACGGCCGAGATTTTGATAAACCTGGTGCGGCTGTACTCACCGCGCTGTTGTTATTGACGATTTTGCTCTACGTGCCGGCGTTGCCGGGGCCACTGCTGCTGGACGACAGCACTGTCATCGAGCCACTCCTGAGT
>JAYUQF010000460.1:0-3123 GCA_043756885.1 Pseudomonadota bacterium | reverse complement strand
GGCACACCGGCATCAAAAGCGCGCTTGAGCATTACCGCGCTGTCGGTGATCTCTTTCTGGAACAGCTTGCGGATACCTTCCGAGGCGCCGACCGCCGCGCCGTAGTCGGCGAGATTGGCCTGGAAGGTGAAGGTCGGCACGAGGGGTACACGTTTATCGACCACCGTCGCCAAGGCTTCTTCATCCATGTAAGTTGCGTGCAGAATCATATCGAAGCCAGCCAGGGCGGCGTCGCGCGTGCTGGAAGCACCCCGGCAATGGCCGACCACCGGTGTGCCAAGTTCATGGGCGGTGTCACAGACCAGCTTCATCTCATCCAAAGTCCAGACCTGCACTTCGCCTGGGGTTTTCTGCCGGGGTGTGAGGCCGGTTACGTGGACCTTGATCCAGTCAACGCCAATTTTTATCTGGCGACGCACCTCACGCACGATGTCGTCGCGACCCTGCACTACCACGCCATAACCACGTCGACCTTCATCGGGTATGAGGCGTCCGGCGGTGCCACCAACAGACGTCAGCAGGGCGTTGCCACCGGTGCGCATGCGTGGCCCGCGCACAATGCCGGCTTCTATCGCGTCGCGTAGATCAACCCCGATCTCCCACAAGGAGTCGGCATCAAAAAAACCCGTGACACCGGCCGCCAGGAGCTTGCTGACATTGGCCGCCGCGATGATCGCCGCCAGGCCTTCGCGGCGATGGAAGAATAATTCATCGTTGGAATTGGGCTCGTCAAAACTGATATGACAATGGGCATCGATAAGCCCGGGCATGACGCACAAGCCGCTGGCATCGATGCGTGGCACGCTGGCGTGGGTGCTGACGTTTAAGTCGTCTTCAACGCTAACGATGCGTTCGCCGGCCACCAGTACATCGGCGCGACGCGGTGGGTTGCCGAGTCCATCGATGACAGTGCCACCATGGATGAGCAGGCGGGGCAGATCTTGGTCGGTCATGATCTAATCTCGTGCAGAGCGCTTTGAATTTAATAGGCGACCGGTAGGGTACGTGCGCCCCGTACCCACAAAGACGCCAGCCAGTCAGTCTCAGGATTTAAGCGTCGCAGGCGCGGCATGCGTTCCATGACAGCCTCCAGCGCGATGGCGCCCATGCGCTTGCCCAAAGCTGCGCCCGGGCAGTAGTGGGGGCCATGGGCAAAGGACAGATGATGATGAGCGTCGCGGTGGATATCAAATTGATCCGGCGCATCGAAGCGTCGTTCGTCACGATTGCCCGAGCTGATATAGGACAACACATATGCGCCGGCCGGGATGGTCGTAGCGTGGATCTGCACGTCGTGCACCGCAGTCTGAAAGACCAGATTGACCGGCGACCAGTAGCGCAGCGTTTCTTCGATGACATTGCTGCTTAAATTGGGTTGTACACGCAATGCGGTCATGGCGTCGGGGTTTTCGCACAGCGCAATAAAAGCGCTGCTGATCATATGGGACGGTGTTTCCGAGCCGCCGAAGTGGGTCAGCACGGCAATGCTCAAGACCTGAATAGCGCTCAATACGTCGCCGTCTTCTTCGGCTTTGACCAGTTGCGAAATAAAATCATCACCCGGTGCGATGCGCCGTTGTTCGATAGTTTTTTGCAAGTAAGCGCGCAGCTCCGCGACGCTGACCCGAATGCGTTCGACGTCAGCCGGCGTGAGGCTGGCGCGATTAGCGGCGTTCAGTAGATCGGCGGTCCAGATTTTGAAGTTTTCACGTTGTGAGCGATCAACGCCGAGCAATTCGGCGGTGACACTGACTGGCACATAGGCGGCAAAATCGGCCACAAAATCGAAGCTTGTGCCACGCGCCATGATCTCGTCCAGCAGCGCGCCCACGATAGCCTTGATGCGCGGTTCGAGGCCGCGGGTAACTGTCGGCGAAAAGGCCTGGCCAGCGAGTTTGCGCAGGGGGGTGTGCTCTGGTGGGTCCATCGCGATCAGCGATTTAGTCTCGGGCACGGGGTCGAGGTCGCCAAACGCCTGGGTAATAAAATCGCGCGCCGAATAGGTCTCGGGATGCAGGAACGTGTGTTTGCAGTCCTCGTAACGAAATAGCCCGTAGGCATTCAAGGCCGGGATGCGGTAAACGGGGGCCTCGTCGCGCAAACGTTTGAACCACGGATAAGGATCCTGCTGGACCTCGCGTAAGGTCGGATCGAATACAAGCTTGGTCATGGTGTTCCTGGGTGATCGAAGCGGGTGCATGCGGTCGATGTCGCCGTGAGGGCCGCAGCGCGACTGTGATAGATAGTAAGCGAGCGTACGAGCAGGTGACAAACCCGCGACCATCACATCACATTGCCGGCGGCGCGGTCGGTGCCGGCGCCTCGCACCCGCTACGCTCGATGTGTGCTTATTTTGCCTACATGAAACCCATACCCTCGAACATCGCCAGCGCCTCGAAGCGCTGCTGTTGTCACGCGCGCCTATGTGTTGTTCCTGCTCGTGCGCAGCCGCTTGCGTAACGGTCGCGTCAGTCTGCTGCCGGGCTGGTCGCTGGCGGTGCTGGCCATCGCCTTGTTCCGCCCGTCCTTGCTGACCCTGGTTGCGGCGCATCTCACCCTGATATGGCTATCCACCTGCTGCTGTTCCATTCGAGTCTGCTGACTGCGCTGGCCGATGTCGGCCTGTGCGCGCTGTCGCTGGCGTTGGGCTGCTGGGTGCTGATGGGAACCGGCAGCGTGCTTAGCAGTGTGTGGAGCTTGGGTCTGGTGCAGGCCGCGTGTGCCTTGCTGCCAACCCGCCTCGGTGCCGCGCGCAGCGTGGCTCACGCCAGCCCCGACGACGAACAGCGCTTCGCTCACGCGGCACGCGCCGCCGAGCAGGCGTTGCAAGCGCTTTCATCGCCGCGCTGAGCGGCAACATCAGTAGTCCAACATCAACCAGAAGCCTTCTGCTCGCCAACCACGAACACCTCAACGGCATGCGCCTTGCCCTTGAACCTCACTGGCCCAAGCGCGTAAGTTGGCAGCCGCGCTGTCAGGGCTGCATGCGTGTCGCCGTCGATCAGAATGGCGCAGCTCGCGACCTTGGTGTGCGCTTCGAGTCGCGCGGCGAGATTCACCGTGTTGCCGATGCAGGTGTAGGTCACGCGGGTTTGGGTGCCGGTATAGCCAGCGATCATCTCG
>JAYUQF010000459.1:0-3124 GCA_043756885.1 Pseudomonadota bacterium | reverse complement strand
CGCGATACCTGACGGCGCGGCACCCTGCTGCACCTGTGGAGAAATGGGCGCTGGCGCATCCTCCATGAGCACCAGAAATAAATGCGACTCAGGTGTGGCCGCAGTATCGACGGTCACCGGGCAGACCGTGAGGTTGACACCGGTGAAATGACCGTTGGTTTTCACGCGCAAACCCGCGCAACGCACAATCTCCCGGGTCGCAACTGCTTTGCGCAGGGCGATGGTCAGATCGCGCCTTAGGCCTTCGCGGGCCATCTTCAGGACGTTGTTGATGCCAGCCTCGCCCGGAGCCGGCTCCAGGTACATGCCGGTGCGCCCATGCAGATAAAAAACGTCGCCTTGGTCATTGACCAGTGCGCTGTTCGGGGCAATGTGCTGCAGGAGAGTGCGTTCGGTCAGTTCCCGCAGCGGCAGTTTGGCGGGATATGCGATCTTTTTGGCGCCCCGCCAGCGCGGTGGTTCGAGCACAGTGAAGGGCGGAATAAGGCGCGCCAGGTTCGCCCTCTCCAGGCCATCCAACTCCTCCTTGCGCTGATAGAGCTTGGATTTTCGGTCCAACACGGTAAACAACTCGACAAACTCACCCACGCTTTCGGAAGTGCCGAGGAGCAGGATACCGCGCGGCTTCAGCGCGTAGTGAAACAGCGGAATGAGTTTCTTCTGTAGTCCTGTGCCGAGATAGATCAGGAGATTGCGGCAACTGATCAGATCCAGTCTGGAGAAGGGTGGGTCTTTTAACACGTCCTGCTCGGAAAAGACCAGCATATCGCGGATGCGTTTGTGCACGCGGTAGTGGGTGCCTTCGAGCTCGGCGGTAAAAAAGCGCGCCAGCCGTTCCGCCGAGACGTCGGTCGCGATGTTGGCCGAATACAGACCGGCTCGAGCTGTCGCGATCGCCCGGCTATCGATGTCGGTCGCGAACACCTGCACCTTGTAGTTTTGTTTGAGCGCGTCCATGTGCTCCTGGAGCAAAATGGCAATAGAGTAGGCCTCCTCACCGGTGGAGCAACCGGTCGACCACACGCGCACCACCGAGCCCGCGGGCTTGTCGTCAAAGAGCCGCGGGATGACTTGCTCTTCGAACACCTTGAAGGCTTCTGGGTCGCGGAAGAAGTTGGTCACTCCGATCAATAGGTCTCGAAACAGTGCTTCTACTTCGGTTGGCGTTTGCTGTAGATACCTGACATAGCTGTCGATCGTGTCGACTTGATGAACTGCGATCCGGCGTTCGATGCGGCGGTTGATGGTGCTCGGCTTGTACTGCGAAAAATCGTGGCCGGTCTGAGCGCGCAACAGCACAAAGATTCTTTTCAGCGCGTTTTCGGTCTTGGGTAACTCCACACTCGCGGGCTGACGGGAACGGCCGAAAGCGTGCGCAACATAGGCGATGAGCTGGGCGGGCATTGCGGCTGGTGCCAGCTCGTAATCCACCAGGCCGGTGGCGATGGCGCTACGTGGCATGCCGTCGAACTCGGTACACTCGGGGTCCTGCGCCATGACCATGCCACCCTCGCCCTTGATCGCGCGCACACCCAGGGTGCCGTCGCTGCCGGTGCCAGAGAGCACGATGCCGATGGCCTGTTCGCCCTGGTCGTGAGCCAGCGAGCGAAAAAAGAAGTCGATCGGTAGGCGTTGGCCGCGCGGCGTCGAAGGTTCCAGCAATTGCAAGGTGCCGTTCAGGACTGCCATGTCGCGGTTGGGCGGGATGATGTAGGCGCAGTTGGGCGCCACCGCCATGCCGTCCTCAACTTCGAAAACTTGCATTCGGGTGTAGCGCCGAATCAGCTCGGAGAGGATGCTCTTGTGGTCCGGTGCTAGATGCTGGACCAGCACAAACGCCATACCGGGGCCGGTATCCAGGGGCATGCCGGAGAAAAACGCCTCAAACGCCGCCAGCCCGCCGGCGGAGGCGCCGATGCCGACGATCGGGAAACCGCCGGGTATCACGGCGGCCGGGACGTTTACTGCCGACGCGGCCGGCTCGCGCTTGCGCACGTCAGACCGAGGCTTGGCTTTTTTAGTCGCTTTTCTGGCGGTCATGGCTTCTCACTGGGGCTAGGTTAGAGACTGACGGGATACTAAACCACGCGGTCGCACAGAACGATGCTTAAGACCCTGGTCAAAATAATCTCTACATTCGGCTGTTCCTGAGCGGCTGCCGCTGCGTTGCAATTTTTGGCAATAGCCCCGCCAAGCGCACCAAGTTCGCCAACGTGTGGGGTTACGGCGACCACTATTCTCAGGTCGCCGCGAGCTGAAAATAGTCATAAGCTCCCAACCCCGCCCCAAGTCCGGCCCGACCGCTCTCCATTGCCATTTGCACCCTTGGCGCCGTCACATAACGCGCGATATCGCTGGCCATTTCGACCAGCACAAAACGCCGTGTACCGCCGTCGGCAGCATTGAGTTCCAACACCGCTTCGGCCGTGGTACCGGAGCCGGCAAAACTGTCGAGCACCATAAAATCGCGATCGTCGATTAACGAGATCAGATACTTCACCAGCGCCACTGGTTTTGGAAATGAAAACTTCAAGCCTATCGCTGCCAGGGCCGCCGATTGCGCCTGGGTGCTACCCAGACCACTCAGCACGCTCAGCACATGACTGGCCTGGCCACGTTCTTTGATCGATTCGATGGCACCGCTCGCGGTGATCACAAACCGTGTCAGTTGTCCCCGACTGTCGCGCACCGGCTTGAAGTCTGCGGCGATGAAGGCCTGCAGAATGGTTTTCGACGACCAGCCGCTTTTTACCCGCACCGCATGCACAAGTTTACAGTCGCGGATCTGAGCGGCGTCGAGGTAGTGAGGCCAGGCATCGCTGCGGCTGCTTAGATCTGCGCTGCCTACAGTGGCCGGAAATCCGGCCGGCAAGCTTATTTCACTGACGGGGTTTTTAGGCCCGTTTTTGACGATGGTATTGCGGATGACCGGCCGCGCGAGTTTGCTGGTTTTGCCGACGGACGGATCGACCACCCGCGGATAGGCAAACAATTGCGGGTGCGGTGCATAAACCAGCACATACTCGTGGCAATGTTTGATCTTGGCCTGGTTATCGAAGTTACCGGCGGTGCGCCACACAAAAGTAGCGAGATGGGCGTGCGCACCAAATACTTCGTCCATCAG
>JAYUQF010000458.1:0-3124 GCA_043756885.1 Pseudomonadota bacterium | reverse complement strand
GCGCGACACCGTCACGCCCACACGAGCTGCCGCGCTTGAACCTCACACAGCATCGAACTGCCGCCAGCGGCGGACCACCGCCTACCCGCAATGTCGGCTAGTGGCTCCCCAGGCACTTGAGTATAGTGTCGTCGAACTCCGACATAGCACCATTCATCATGTCCACCACCGCCATTCGCACTGCGCACACCCTAGTCACCCGCGAGCCCTACTACCAGCCCGTCGGCAACGAGGTGCAGGTATTCGCCGCCGCTTATCACAATCAGCTGCCGGTGCTGCTCAAAGGCCCGACGGGCTGTGGCAAAACGCGCTTTATCGAATACATGGCCTGGATGTTGAAACGACCGATGGTGACCGTGGCCTGCCATGACGATCTGACTGCCTCCGATCTGATTGGCCGCTACCTGGTCAAAGGCGGCGAGACGGTGTGGGTCGATGGACCGCTGACCGGTGCGGTGCGCCACGGCAGCATCTGCTACCTCGACGAAGTGGTCGAAGCCCGCAAAGACACCTCGGTGGTCATTCACCCCCTGTGCGACGACCGCCGCCTGTTGCCGATCGAGAAGCTCGGTGAGGTTCTGAGTGCACCGCCGGAGTTCTGCCTCGCAATCTCCTATAACCCGGGCTATCAGAGCGTTTTGAAAGATCTCAAACAAAGCACGCGCCAGCGTTTTGTTGCTCTGGAATTCAACTATCCCAATGCCGAACTCGAACAGACCATCATCGAAAAAGAATCGGGCATCGACGCTGCCATTGCCCGCCAGCTGGTCAAGTTCGGACACATGACGCGCAATTTAAAGGGTAGCGGACTCGATGAAGGCGCCAGTACGCGCTTGCTGGTCAATGCGGCCAAGCTGATGGTCAGCGATGTGGCACCGGTGATCGCGACCGACGCGGCCATCGCCCAGGCTCTGACCGACGACGACGACATGTTGAAGGCCGTCCACGAACTAAGCCGTTCGATCTTTTGATCGTGCGCCCATGAGTGACGAGTCTCGCCAGAACATACTTAACCGCCTGCGTATCCACAAAGACCTGGAGAAGTTCACCGCCGGCGCGCTTGCGCGTCATCCTAACCTGGAAGATTTAATCGCCAGTATCGCCGCGCTGGAGCGTGGCGAGCAGGATCAGATCTATCGTGGTACCGAACTGTTAGCACGCTCCCATCCCGAGCTTGCTGCGCATTATGTTGCCAAAGCACCAACCGCCTTTGGCGCTATGGGCAGCGACGGCGCCCAGGAATGGCTGGACTCGGCCATCGAGATTTTTGACCATCGCGGCTTGGGCTTTGCGGTCGATTATCTGCAAGACGTGGATTCTTTCGCTGCAGCGTACGCCGGCCGCCACGCGTTATGCGGCTTCGACCAGGCCAGTGTTTTCCTGCGCCATTTTGTGCGCGGACTGGGCGGACGCGAATTGCGTATCGCCACCGACGAAGAGACCTTCACCGATACCGAAGCGCTGTATCTGCCGGAATCCTTCAGCGTATTCCCGCAGGCCGAGCAGAACTTCACACTTTACAAGCTGACCGCCGTGCATTTGTGGGCGCAGACCTGGTATGGCACCTGGCGTTATCAGGTGCTGGAAAAACTGCTGCGTTATTTCGACACCGATGTGGTTCTACCGATTTTCAACCGCCTGGAGTGCATTCGCCTTGACGCGTGTCTGGCGCGTGAACTGCCCGGTGTAGCCCGCGAAATGAAAGCCTTCGATGGCCATGACGAAGATGAAGAACGGACCTGGCGGGATTGGCGCGCGCACGCCCCGGTACTGGCACAGCGCGATGCTAGCGCCGAGGACTCTCTGGAATTGATCGCATCGTTTCTTGACGCGCCGCTGCCACCGTTGAAACTCTATCAGGGAGAGATGTTTGCCGGCAAAGTGCGCCAGGCGATGTTCGCGCGCATCGAGCGTGAAAAAGCGGCCTTTCAACGGGCCATGGAAGACATGCGCAATGAAGGTGATGGCCCCGAAGGTGTTGGCGCCGACGCCGCGCAAAAGCAGCTGGTGGATACTCAGCCCACCGACAATCAAACCGAGAACGATACCAATCTCAGTATGCAGGTCAGTGTCGACGGCAAACTGCAGCAGCTGCCTGAACACCTGAAAGACCTGGTCGGCTCCATCCTGCAGGACTTTGGCGAGATCCCCGACGATCATCTCGAACGTATGGAGCTCGGCGAATACAGCGATGACCTGCAAGCGCAAAGCGGTGACAGCGACAGCGATAGCGCCGCCGATCTCTCGGCCGAAGGCGCGTTTTCCTATCGCGAATGGGATTGTGTGCGTAATCGCTTCCGCGAAGGTTTCTGCACCTTACGCGAATTGTCCGTGCCACCCGGCGACGAGAGCTTCGTGACCGAAACCCTGGAAAAACATCGCGGCCTCATGAAGTCGATCAAAAAAACCTTCGAGGCAGTGCTCGGCGAATCGAAGTTGCAACGCCGTCAGTCCGACGGTGATGACATCGACCTCGACGCCCTGATCGAGGCCTACGCCGACTTTGCCCAGGGTCGCGAGATGAGCGAATACCTCTACACCCGCTATCGCAACCAGGAACGCAATATCGCCGTGATGTTCATGGTTGATATGAGCGGCTCGACACTCGGCTGGGTCAACGACGCAGAGCGCGAATCCCTGGTTTTACTTTGCGAAGCTCTGGAACTGCTAGGCGATCGCTACGCCATCTACGGCTTCTCCGGCCGCACCAACAAACGCTGCGAGGTCTATAAAATCAAGGAATTTGAGGAACCCTACAACCTCGAAGTCCGCCAGCGCATCAGTGGTATCCGGCCCAAGGCTTATACCCGCATGGGCGTCGCGATTCGCCATCTGGGTCATCTGCTGCATCAGACGCGGGCACGCACCAAGCTGCTCATCACCTTGTCCGATGGACGCCCCGAGGACTACGGCGGTTACAAGGGCAAGTACGGCATCGAAGATACTCGACATGCGCTACTTGAATCGCGCCAGGGTGGCATCCACTCCTTCTGTATCACCATCGATAACGAAGCGCAGGAATATTTACCGCATATGTACGGGCCGGCGAACTACGCCGTAATCGACGAAGTTCAGAAGCTGCCCTACAAGGTTGCCGACATTTATCGGCGGCTCACGACTTAGG
>JAYUQF010000457.1:0-3129 GCA_043756885.1 Pseudomonadota bacterium | reverse complement strand
CCTCGTGTCTTGCCTGATGTGTGTAACGGGCACCGTCAGCGCTGAGCGCATTAAGGATCTGGCGAAGGTCGCCGGGGTGCGTGACAACCAGCTGGTGGGTTACGGACTCGTAATGGGGCTGAACGGCACTGGTGATCAGACGTCCCAGACACCATTCACCATCCAAAGCATACGCAGCATGCTCGCGCAGATGGGCGTGGTGGTACCCGCAAACGTTAATCCGCAGTTGAAAAACGTCGCGGCAGTGATGGTGCATGCCAACTTGCCGCCGTTTGCTAAGCCCGGCGCAACGATCGACATCACCGTATCGTCAATGGGTAATGCCAAGAGCCTGCGCGGAGGCAGCCTGATCATGACACCCTTGAAAGGTGCAGATGGCAACGTTTACGCGATGGCCCAGGGCAATCTGGTGGTGGGCGGTTTTGGTATTGAATCCAAGGACGGCTCCAGCATTACGGTCAACGTGCCGAGTGTTGGGCGTATTCCCAATGGCGCCACTGTTGAGCGCGAAGTGGCAACACCGTTTGCCCAAGGTGATTTCCTGACCTTGAATCTGCATCGTCAGGATTTCACAACGGCTACCCGTATGGCACAAGCCATCGACAAAAGCCTGGGCGCACAATCGGCAGCCGCGCTTGATGCATCATCGGTGCGGGTATTGGCGCCGGCTGATCCAACACAGCGTGTGTCCTTCATGTCGATAGTGGAGAACATCGAACTCAGCCCCGGTGACGCGGCGGCCAAGGTGGTGGTCAACTCGCGTACCGGTACCGTTGTGATCGGCAACAAAGTCGCCGTCACGGCCGCCGCAGTTACCCATGGCAGCCTGACGGTCACCATCAGTAACGATCCCATTGTCAGCCAACCCGGTCCTTTGTCCGGCGGTCAGACGGCCGTGGTCGATAAACAGAATATTTCGGTTGAACAAAAGAAAAACCGCATGTTTCTGTTTAATCCCGGTGTGTCGCTCGATGAAATCGTACAGGCGGTGAACGGTGTGGGCGCCGCACCCGGCGACCTTGTGGCGATTTTAGAAGCACTGAAAGAAGCAGGCGCGTTGCGTGCCGAGCTGATTGTGATTTAGCAGCCTGTCGGACTTAGGACGAATCTGCTGCGACGCTGGGACAGCGGTCCAAATACGCGCGCCTTCTCGTTAAATAGCCTTAACTTTCGCCTCGAACGCGCGCATATCTGGCTTCGCATTCCCACCGTCTCGCGACGATTCCCTAAGTCCGACAGGCTGCTAGTCACTCACTTTGCCGCTTGCCGCTGCGACTGCCACCCGCTAGTCGCAGCTTGCCACCAGCGTGGCAGTTCTTGCCGCCGGTCTGGGCCATTTTTGGCGCAAGTCCCGTGCTTTCCCACCCCGCGCGAGCTGGCACTACTTGTGCATTGTGTCGGGTATGAGTGAACAAGCCAGCAAACGTATTACCGATAACAGTGCGGGCGGTTATGTCGATTTTGCGCGTTTTGGCACGATGCGCGCTCGCGTCCACCGTGATAGCGACGGCACCATGGCGCAGGTCGCGGACGAGTTCGAAGCGATGTTCGCTGAGCTCATGCTCAAAGCTGCCCGTGAAGCCGACCACGGTGATGGTTTGTTCGAGTCCAGTGAACTCAACACCTATCACGAATTATTCGACAGCCAGCTTGCGCAATCACTGGCCAAAAGCCAGGACTTTGGCTTCAGCAAGATGCTGACCCAGCAGTTTGCCGGCGAGTTGGCGCAAGCCCGGACTCGCGCGGGTGAGGACGGTACACAAGCGCCAGCCAAGACCGCGATCTTAAACAGTATCGAATTACCGCGGCGCGGTGGTGTAACCATGCTGCCACCAGCGCTGCGCGAGACTGTCTTCAAAAAACGCCCAGAGATCAGCGTCGATCGACAGTCTTTTGTCGATGAAATTGCACCTATCGCTCGGTCGGCGGCAGACTTGCTCGGTGTTGCACCGCGGGCCTTGATGGCGCAGGCGGCGCTCGAGTCGGGTTGGGGCAAACATGTCATTCGTATGCCCGACGGTTCGAGCTCGCACAATTATTTCGGCATCAAAGCCAGCGCCGGCTGGGCTGGCGCCGTGGTCAAAGTGGCGACGACCGAATACGTCGGTGGTCGTGCAGTGACCGTAAACGCCAACTTCCGCGCTTACCCCGACGCAAAATCCGCGTTCAAAGACTACGTAGATTTTATCGGGCGCAATCCGCGCTACGAACAAGCGCTGGCCCATGGCGCTAACGCCGCGCTCTACGCACGTCATCTGGAAGCTGCGGGTTATGCCACTGATCCCAACTACGCCAATAAGATTATGGCCATCCTGTCCGGCGACGGCTTCGATGGTGTCAACTCGAATTCTCGCGAAGTGAGTAACTGATATGTCCGGAGATACCTTCAATATTGGTTTGTCGGCCTTGTTGGCCTCGCAGCGCGGCTTGGCGACCGTTGGTCACAACATCGCCAACGTGAATACGGACGGCTACAGTCGCCAGCGCGTTAGCTTTGAGGCTCGTCAGCCGCAATTTATTGGTATTGGTTACGCAGGCAAGGGTGTTGATATCCAGTCCATCACGCGCATGGCCAACGATTTTCTGGTTGAACAATTGCGCCTGTCGACCTCGAACCAGATGCAGGCCGATAAAACCGTCGAGCTCATCGACCAAGTGGACACCCAGATTGGCGATGCCCTGATTTCCAGTGGCTTGCAGTCGTTATTCGGATCCATAGGCGATGCCAATAACGACCCGAAGCTCATGGCAACACGCCAAGTGGTCGTCGAAGGCGCACGCGCGACGGTGTCGCGTTTTGCCGAGCAGGAAGAGCAGTTGAATGGCCTGTCGCGCAGCATTAATCGACAGATGGCCGGCGTAGTCGAGAAGGTCAATTCGCTGACCTCTTCGCTGGCACGACTCAACAAGGATATCGCCCAAGGCGCTGGACTTGCGAGTGGCTTGCCCCCCAACGATCTACTCGATAAACGCGATCAGATGTTGAACGATCTGTCCAAATTGGTTGGCGTGTCGACCCAGAACCGTGCGGACGGCATGGTTAATGTGCTGATCGGTGATGGACAGTTGGTCGTCACCGGCGGCAACTCGGAGTCTTTGCAGACGGCCGGCAATCTGCTCGATGCCTCC
>JAYUQF010000456.1:0-3129 GCA_043756885.1 Pseudomonadota bacterium | reverse complement strand
GGGTGGCGTCAAAATAAGTCGGGTCGCAAACTTTCACACGCACGATACGCTCCGGGCTGCCGCCCGCTGTGAGCAGGCGCAGGGCGTTCGGTGGATCGCTTGATACGGAATCCATGCCCGACTGGGCGGGAATATTGGCATTGAGGTTGTCGCCACGTTCACTCTCCCAGGTGCACTGCCAGCGTTCGTTGGCCGCCCACAGCTGGCGATTACCAAACACGATACGCATGGTCGGCAGCGCAATGGAGTTTTGCGATACGGCATTGGTATTGTCGACCGAGGTATTGCAGATGGTGATGCCCTCATCGGCATCATCGTATCCATTGTTATTGCCACCGTCGGTAGTGTCGGTGCGTTGATTGTCAAAAGGCGTGAGCTTTTCCAGATCGCTCAAGTTGTAATACTTGGTGTAGCTGTGGGCATCGGTCGGCAGATGGGCCCGTTCCAACACGGTGTCCGTAGCGGTATCAACCTGTCGATTGCCGCCGTAAAGCAGTTTGCGCACGATGTCCATGCGCGTCATGGCCGCCCAGTTGAGAAAATTGCCGCTGTAGCGATCCGCTTGCGAGTTCAGGCAATAATGTTTGTTGTCACTGGCATCCGTGGCGCCCGTCGGCTCAAAGCGCTGGTTGGCATCAACGTAGTCGTAACAAAGGCGCGAATGAAAGTAGCCGTAATACTCAAAGGTATCGTCGTAGGTGGTCTCGACCACACCATCGGAGTCGACATCGGAGAAGTCGTTATACGCCTTGAAAAAGTATTGGTGGTCGCGCGACATCGACAACATCACGAGCGGCGTGACCTGCGCTACCGTGACGATAGGTGTGGCGGCATAGTTGGCCATCACCGCACCCGAGAGCTGCGCCGCGTGCGCGTCTATCGTCATGATCGAGGGCAAAAATGCCAGGCTCAAGGCGAGCCCTCGCGCAAGATTTTGCAGTCGGTTGCTTAAGTTCATCCGTGTGTAAGTCATGGTCATCATCCTCATTACGACTGGGCGCGCGCTAGTTCTTATTGAGCACGCGGAAGTCCGCGCCAGTGAGCTGTTCGGCGTTGCCGGGCGCGTCTCCGACGGCGCGTATATCAAGCAAGGTTGAAGTGCCGCCGTTGGAAATGCCGTTGCCGGTGGTCCCTGCATTGGTCTGCATGCTTGATCCCGGGTTTGGCGGTGTGCTGAGCCAGGTCACCCAGATGTCCGCAAACATGTCGGTATTGCTGGGCTCGCCGTCATCATTAACGTCGCTTCGGTATTGGATGTCCGCCGGGCGCGCAAAGCTGGGGGGGCCGAGATCGTCGAGTTCGCCGTTGGCCTCAGAAGCCAAGTCGTCCGTTGCATCGACCGGTGTGATGTCAGCCGGGATTACGAAGGAATCCGTGCCGGAGCCGCCGGCCATATCACTGGGCCAGCCACGGTTGTAAATGTGTTTACGCAGAATTTCCCGAATCGCGATGCGGCCGCCTTCAGAGCTCTGAAAAGCGCGGCGCTGGAGTACCGTATTAATCGTCATTTTAAGGTCGACGGTGGTCGAGCGCATGGCCACTACTGCAATCATGGTCATGACCAACAGCAGCACCAGCGTAATGACTAACGCGATACCACGCTGACGAGAGTGTCCAAAATTTCGGGTGCGGGGGAACATGGTCTATCCTCGCGTTTTGTTGCGGATCTGAACCGCGAAATTGAATTGTTTACGGCTGAAGTGTTGGTCGGCTGCGGCCGGCTCGTAGTCGTACTCTCCGTAAAGTTCGAAGCTGCGCTCGTCGGTATAGCCAACATCAAATTCCGAACTGCGCAGGATCAAGGAGACCTGCACATTAACAACCTGGCGCCAGGCGTTATTAGCGGTGACGGTAGTGGCATCAAAGTACTGCGTGGTCGGTGCGTTGCCGGGCGTCAATCTGCCATAGCGGGTCTGCAGTTGTTCGACACCTGCAACGACATCTTCCTGGACCAGATCGGTGCCCTGCAAAACCAGACGCGCGAGACTCGGCGTGGTGTCGTCGGCCGCATCGCACACGTTGGGTGTGCCACGGTCTTGAGACGCGCATTTGCGAATGAAATAAATCACCGTCCTGAATTGATAATCGGCTAATTCACCCGGGCCATTAACTTGCTCCACGGGTAATGATGCGAAGCTGTTGCCTTTAAAAACGCTGCCGACTTTGCCAATGCGGCCATGAAAATAGATCTCGCCGGCCTCGATATCGGCCGGCAGTACTCGTTCGGGGCCGGCATAGCGAACGATCAGAATATCGGTGAATGGCACGTAATCTGCGTTAGAGATACAGTCCAGCGGCGATGCCCCATCACCTTCGATGCCAAAAAAGCCAATCGTCGATATGACCTTGGACTCGGTGCAAGTATTGGCAATAGGAAGGGCAGCCAGGGCGGCGTCCACGCTGATATTTTCGTCAGTGCTGTCATCCTGCGCTTCAACGGCGCCCCAATGATCACCCAGACGCAGATGGTACTGAATCTGATTTAAGGCATAACGCGCGTTTTCGTCGAGCACGTTGGTGCTTTCCTGCAAACGATAGGCGGTTTTATTGCTGATAAAAATACTCACCACGCCGGACAGCAGAATTAGTCCCACGGTAATCGAGACCATGACCTCGACAAGTGTAAAACCGTGGTCACGACGGCGGCGCTGGACGCGGGTACTACTCATGTTTGAAGTCCGATTTGTCGGGATGACTAAGAATCAATGGAAGGGATGACAGTCAGGACAAAGCGCTGGGTATGCACGTTGGTATCGGTTTTGCCGCGCGCGGCGACGTCGTCGTTACTGACAGTGCGCTCATCCCATTCGAGCTTGATGGCGTAAACGACACCGACGTTATCGCACTCCCATGCACCCAAGGTGCCGTCGTCGGGTGTTGAATCGACACATACAACACCGTGTCCGTTGGGCAACACATCCTGGTTAGCCTCCAACGGTGCATCAAGGGTAGTGGTGTTCCAGACCTTCAGGTCGTAAACCGCGCGTTCTTCCGCAGAGCAGACCAGTGCGCCGCAGTCGGGGTCGAAGTCGTCTGGCATCGCGTTCTGGATATTGTAAAAACCATCGCGCATACCCGATTCATTGGCGCGCATCATGTCGGCCATGGTTTCGGCCTGGGCGACGGCAA
>JAYUQF010000455.1:0-3153 GCA_043756885.1 Pseudomonadota bacterium | reverse complement strand
TCTGGTCACCGGCACCGTCGATAATCGTGGTGTTGTCTTTAGTGATCTGAATACGCTTGGCGCTGCCGAGTTCATGCAGACCGGCCTTCTCCAGACTCAAGCCCACTTCTTCGGCGATAACCGTGCCGCCAGTCAGGATTGCGATGTCTTCGAGCATCGCCTTACGACGATCACCAAAACCCGGGGCCTTGACGGCCGCAACTTTGACGATGCCGCGCATATTGTTGACGACCAGGGTTGCTAAGGCCTCGCCTTCAACATCTTCACTTATGATCAGCAGCGCGCGGCCGGACTTGGCCACGGCTTCGAGCACTGGCAGCATTTCGCGGATGTTACCGATCTTCTTGTCGTGCAGAAGGATCAGCGGCTCATCCAGATCAACGCCCATGGTTTCCTGGTTGTTGATGAAATAAGGCGACAGGTAACCGCGGTCGAATTGCATGCCTTCCACGAGGTCGAGTTCGTTTTCAAGGCCTGAGCCCTCTTCGACGGTGATCACGCCTTCTTTGCCAACCTTGTCCATGGCTTCGGCGATGATGGCGCCAATGGGCTCATCGGAGTTGGCTGAGATGGTGCCAACCTGGGCGATCGCTTTGCTGTCGGTGCAGGGCGTGGAAAGCTCCTTCAACTCGGCAACCGCTGCGATGACTGCCCGGTCGATGCCGCGCTTCAGGTCCATCGGATTGACACCGGCGGATACCGCTTTCAGACCTTCGCGCACGATGGCCTGGGCCAGCACCGTCGCAGTGGTGGTGCCGTCACCGGCCACGTCAGAAGTCTTGGAAGCAACTTCCTTGACCATCTGTGCGCCCATGTTCTCGAACTTGTCAGCCAGCTCGATTTCCTTGGCAACGGATACACCGTCCTTGGTCACGGTGGGGGCGCCGAAGCTCTTTTCGATCACCACATTGCGGCCCTTCGGCCCCAGGGTTTGTTTGACCGCGTTGGCCAGAATATTGACGCCGGCCGCCATACGATGGCGCGCGTCGTCTCCAAATCTCACTTCTTTAGCAGACATTAATCATTTCTCCAGAATTCAGTAGGGGGCGGGGGCCGCTTTATGCGTCCAGAACGGCCATGATGTCTTCTTCGCGCATAACGAGCAGTTCCTGACCGTCGACCTTGATCTCGGTGCCGGAATACTTGCCGAAAAGAATTTTGTCGCCGACCTTGAGGTCGACTTTGCGAACCGTGCCGTTCTCAAGGATCTTGCCGTTGCCGATCGCGATCACTTCACCCTTGACCGGCTTTTCAGCGGCCGAATCGGGGATGACGATGCCACCGGGGCTGGTTTTATCCTCTTCGGTGCGCTTAATAATGACGCGGTCCTGCAGGGGGCGGATTTTCATTGCGTAGTTTCTCCTCAAACGCTGGCGGGCGATTTGGTGTTATTGGTCCATTTCAGCCGATGGTCGCGACACCCTACGGGGACTGCCAGCCGGCTGTGCCGGTAATATAGGGGCGAGTTACGGAATCACAAGCCCTGTGTGTGTTATCAGACCGTTTTAATGCCCGCGGCGTGTCTGATGGCTATCGATAGAGTCGCCAAGGTGAGGGGCACATTGAGGCTGGTGGGCCTGCCAGCACCAGGCTTTTGGATAGCGATATGACCAGCATGAATACGCCGCCGGTGGCTTCCGGCGGCGTCATATTTGTCAGCCCAGCACATCGCTGTAGCTCGCCTCGCTGAAACCGACGACCACCGTCTTGCCACTGACGAAGGTCGGTGCGCGCAGATTGCCGGTCGGCCCTAACATGGCTGCCACGATTTCATCGCTTACCTTGCCACCGGGCTTGTAGGTTTGCACCTGCTTGCCCTTGGTGACAATGACGGTCGTCGCGGCGGCCGCCAGTGCGCGTGCATCGTCTGCGCCCAGTTTGCGCGAAGCCGGCACGACTTCTTTGGGAGTGATCCCGCGTGCATCCAAGACCTTGGACGCTCTTTCACAGCTGGTTCAGCCCTTGCGGAAGTAATACCAATTGATTTGTTTGCTCATCTTGTTGCCTCGTCAGCATTGATTTTGCGGAAATGCGATGGTGAAACACCGTGCCGGCTTGCGCAAGCCAAAAATGGCGACTACTACGGCTTCCATGAGGGGCAGGCACCCTTGCGTGCACTGGCAAAAACCCATGCAACTCTCGGGCGTGCTGATGGCAAAATCCAACGAAGGCTTTTCAATCAATTGCGCCTCGCAAACGAAGGGGCTGCAGCTTGCATGATCTCGATCATCAATGGCCGTTGACCAACGGCGACCCGTGGCGCCGTGATGTCATCACTGCATGGCGCGTGGTGGCCGCGCGCCTGCGTCGCGGCTGGGCATGGGCTACTGTGCTGTGGGCCGCGAGCAGTTGCGCAGCGCCCGGCACTATAACGCCCGATACTGGCACCGCTGCAGCCCAACTCGACACCCTGTATGAGGCGTATTTTGAACAGCGTTTACAACGCTCGCCGAGTACCGCCACGTTCATCGGCGACCATCGTTTTGATAATCGTCTCGAAAATTCGGCCAGTCCCGCCTACGAAGCTGCGCTCAAACGCGAGCAGCAACACTTTCTGGCGCAGGCGCAAGCCATCAACACGGCCACGCTGCCCCCCGCACAACGACTGAGTTATGACATTTTTGTCGGCGACCGCAAGCTCGCCCTTGAGCGGCTGTCGTTTCCAGACCGACTACTGCCCATTGATCAAATGGGCAGTATGGCCAGCACGTTTGCCTTGCTGGGCTCAGGGCACAGCGCACAGCCCTTCAAGACGGTGGCCCACTATCGCGCCTTTCTCGCGCGTGCTGAAGACTTCTCGCTGTGGGTTGATAGCGCCATCGATGCCATGCGAGAAGGCGTACGCACCGGTGTAGTAAATCCGCAGGTAATCATGCTCAAGGTTGTGACCCAGCTGCGTGATATTGCCCGCGTTCCACCCGAGCAGAGCATCTTCTGGCAACCGATAGCTGCGATGCCGATAAACATTGCGCCGCCGCAGCGCCAGCAACTTACCGAGTCCTATCGCCTAGCTATCGTCACGACTATTGTGCCGGCCTATGAGCGCCTCGCTGATTTCATCGAGCGCGACTATTTACCGCACACACGTACTTCCGTCGGCATGGGCGCCCTGCCCAATGGTCAGGCCTGGTATCGCTATCAGATCCGCAGACA
>JAYUQF010000454.1:0-8628 GCA_043756885.1 Pseudomonadota bacterium | reverse complement strand
GGTGGGGCCACCGCGGGTGCGGACGGTGTTGCGATATCCACGGGGTGCACAGGAGGTGCCGGTGTTTGCGCAGGGGCTTGCGCTGTAGCGCCCGGCTGGTCAAAGGCCTCGCGACGCAATGCCTCGCGTTGTTCAATTGAGACAGCGATGCCGGTGTCATCAACCAGCTGATTGTTCTCGAAGACAAAAACCCGCGGACCTTGCTCACCACTGCGATACCAGGCGGGTGGCAATCCGGAAAGCTGGGTGCTACCGGTTGTAGCACTGCGCCATTGATACAGTCGCGCTGTCGCTGGCGCGATCGACAGAAGGACAACACCGATGGACACTAAAACGCGGCGCATGCACGGCTCTCGACAACAGTGCTTGCGAGTATAGCAGCGTGCCCGCGAGGTCCTGCGCCGACCATCGGTCATTAAGACGGTAGGCAGTTATTGATGGACATGCACCTGCAGCCCTTTGGCACGCTCTGCGCGGCCGGCGCCCAAATCGTGGTGCCCGATGGGGCTGTGCTGCGAGTATTAAACGTCGCACTCGATCAGCACGGACGCACCGCTGGTGCACGGGCCTGGCGCCCGCCGACAGTAGAAACGCTGCCAGCGGTGCTCGCACACCGTTTCGAGCTGGAGCAACGTCAGGGTCGCGGCGTGGTCGCTGACTTCGTGTTGTCACCCGAACAGGAGCTCGCGATCTGGGCCGGCGTGATCGGTGATGACGAAGCACTCGATATCGATGCGCCCGATGCGGTGGCAGTGGCAGCGCGTGAGGCCTGGCGCGCGCTGCATGGCTGGTCTTTGCCATGGCCGCCGGCAGCGGCGCTGGTTAATGACGATGTGGCTGCTTTTCAACGTTGGACGAGTGATTACCTCGAACGATGTCGCGCGCTACGCGTGACCGATCACGCGCGTTTGTTGTCGGCCGGTGGTGCGCCGCTCGCGCAAAATCTGCTGGCCCACGGATTTTTTGCGCAAGCGCCAGCGGTCACGGCCCTGCTGCCGTGTAAGCCGCTGTTCGACTTGGCTGATGCGGCTTGCTTCACCGCCCGTGCTTTTGCCGATCGCGAAACTGAACTGTACGCGGCGCTGCTGTGGGCACGTGACGAAGCTACCCGCAGTGCGCGCGTAGTGGTCGCGCTCGATAGCCTGCGTGAGGATCAGGCGCTGGTGTTTCGTTGTGTGCGCGATGTGTTTGGCGCGGTCGAAACGGTGCATATTGCTGCGCGCCTGCCCCTGAGTCGCGATCCGCGGATCGCAACCGCGCTCGCCCTACTCGAATTTACCCAGCTCACACGCTGGGATGCTTTGAGCACCTTGCTGCGCAGCCCGAGCATCATCGGTGCCAGCGGCGAACGGGGTGTGCGTGCACGAGCCGATGCCGCGTTACGTGCCCACCATCGTTATGAGCTGCCATTTAGCGTAGTGCGTGATGAGTTACGCCGCAGCGGCCATGCGTGCCCGCAACTAGCGACCCTGCTGGAGCACTTAGTGGCCATGCAGGCGGGGCGGCCGCGGCGCCAGTCTTTGCGCGCGTGGTTGGAATATTTCGAGCGCGCGTTGGCGCTTGCCGCCTGGCCCGGCGAGGCGCCATTGGGCGCCGACACCTTGGCTCTGCAGCGCGACTGGGGCGCGGTATGCGATCGCCTGCAACGCCTCGATGGGGTATTGCCGGCCCATACCGCAAACGAGGCCTTGACCCGATTGCGTCGTTTATTACAGGACACCCCGGCGCATAGCGACCCCCCGCGCACCGGCGTATTCATCGTCACGCCGACTGAAGCTTTAGCGCTTGCCCCCAGCGCTTTATGGTTGGCTGGTTGTGAGTCGTCGGCGTTTGTCAGCGCGACACGACCGTCACCCTGTTTACCACTCGTATTACAGCGTGAGGCTGGTTTGCCCGGTGCCGATGCCGGGCGTGAGCTGGCGCGCGCGCGCCAGCTGGTCGGGGCGCTGGCGGCCGGCACCGGCGCACGTATAGCGAGCTATCGCGCGGGTGATGGTGAACTGGTTTATAGCGCCAGTCCGCTTTTGCCGGCGTTGCGTACCGTCGCAGTGACGACACCCCAGCGTTTTGTCCCGGCCCACTGGCAGCAGCCGGTGCCGCCCATCGAACTGATCAGCGACTATTCAGGCCCGCCACCGCCCCAGCTCATCCGCGGTGGCACCGGTGTGCTGGCCGCGCAGGCGGCATGTCCATTCCGCGCGTATGCCGGTTATCGTCTCGCCGTACGCGCACCGGATGAACCGCGTCCAGGCTTGAGTGCGCTGGACAAAGGTAATGCCGTGCACCGTGCGCTCGCTGCGCTGTGGTCGGGCCTTGGTTCGCAAGCGCAGCTGCGGGCGCTTTCGAACGATGAGCGTGCTGCACGCATTGCCGCTGCGGTGCGCGAGGCGCTGCCTGCCGGGCCGGCACCGACTGCATTGGAAAGAGCCGTGCTGGCGGTTGAGGAGCAACGCCTGTTGGCACTGCTCGAACGCTGGCTGGCACTCGAACTCACACGCACACCTTTCACTGTCGTGGCCGTTGAGCAGCCGCGCCAGGCACAACTCGGTGCGCTTGAGTTTCGCCTGCGGATTGACCGCGTTGATCGTAACGACGACGACAGCGAAATCATCATCGACTACAAAACGGGCCAATGCACACGGCGTGATTGGGAAGCGCCGCGTTTGAACGAACCGCAGCTACCTTTTTATGCGCTCGCCGCTGGCCCATCGCCCACCCGCTACATCGCCTACGGGCGCGTCGACAGCGTTAAACCTGAATGGTTGGCCAGTGCTTATGAGGACGAGGCGCAATGGGCGACACAATGTGCGGTGTGGGAAGCTGATCTCGCCACCCTGGCGAGTGAGATCGCCGCCGGTTGGGCAGTCGTAGCGCCCAAGCGTGGCGCCCAGACCTGCCGCTGGTGTGAATTTGATCTAATGTGCCGCGTGCGCGAACTCACGCCGCTGCGCAGCGAGGAAGACACGCTCGAAGACGAGGATAACCATGAGTACGAATGACGACCGCGCGCGACACGCCGCGCTCGATGTCTCGCGTTCGTTTGTGGTGCAAGCCCCGGCTGGCTCGGGCAAAACCACGCTGTTGACCCAGCGCCTGTTACGTTTGCTGACCACCGTCAAACAGCCCGAGCAGGTGCTTGCCATCACCTTTACGCGTAAGGCCGCCGAAGAAATGCGCGCGCGTATTATTGCCGCGCTTGAGCTCGCTACTGAGCCCGTGCCCCAAGATCCCTTTCGTGCAGCAACCCACGCCCTCGCCAGCGCAGTGCTGGAACACGACCAGCGTTGCGGTTGGGATCTGCGCGCCCAGCCGTCGCGGTTGCGGATCATGACGATAGATGCCCTGTGTCAGAACATCGTGCGCCAGGCGCCGATCAGCGCGGGCCTGCCTAGCGCTCAGAGTGTCGAAGAAGACGCCACACGGCTGTACCGCGAGGCGGCGCGCGAAACCGTTGCCGGCATTGCCGATGGCGCAGTGTGGAGCCCGGCCCTCGCCCACTTGCTCGCGCATTTCGATAACGACTGGGACAAACTTGAATCCCTGCTGGCCGCGATGCTCGCGCGGCGCGACCAATGGTTGCGGGTGTTGCCCGCAAGCGCTGAGATCGCTGCATTGGAAGCAGGTTTTACGCGCGTCGTGGCGAGCGATCTCGCACGCGTTGCTGGCCTGTTGCGCCGCGCGCACATCGCGCTTCACGAGCTGTGCAGCGCCGCCGCCGGCGCCGCGCGTTATCTGGCCGCACTGACCGACGGCGATCGTGAAATCGTCGCGCTGGCTGGTATGACGGCGCTGCCCGGGAGCGATGTTGTCGACCTTGCACAATGGCAAGGACTTGCGCGCTTGTTACTCACAAAAAATGGCGAGTGGCGTCGCACCTTGACTAAAAACCAAGGCTTTCCCGCTGGGGTCGCCCACCGTGCGACCAAGCAGCGCATGCTCGAATTACTGGATGGTCTGCGCGCCGTAGCGGGGCTCAAGGCCGCCCTGTGCCGCGTTGAAGAATTGCCGCATAAGATGTTTGGCGCGGGTGAGAGCGCGGTGGTCAGCGCGCTGATCGCGGCCTTAAAACTGGCGGCGGCGCTGTTTGATGTGCAGGGGCGGCGCGCCGGGCGCGTTGATTTCACCAGTTTCACCCTGGCCGCGCTGGCCGCGCTGGGCGCGCCTGAACAACCCAGTGAGCTGGCGCTGCTGCTCGACTATCGGCTGCAGCATTTGTTGGTTGATGAAGTGCAGGACACTTCGCTTACGCAATACAGATTAATCGAGGCGCTGACCCGTGGCTGGGTGGAGGGTGATGGGCGCAGCTTGTTTCTGGTTGGCGACCCGATGCAATCAATCTACCGCTTCCGCCAGGCGAATGTGCAGTTGTTCATCGATTTGCTGCGGGGGGCGCGGCTTGGTGACCGGGTCCTGGAGCGGCTCGAACTATCGGTCAACTTCCGTGCCCAGGCTGCCCTGGTCGAGTGGATAAACGACGTCATGCCGGCGGCATGTGCAAGTGTGGCGGTTTTCGACCTGCCATTTGTGCCGCAGAGCGCGATCAAACCAGCGCTCGCTGCGACCTGCAGTGTGCATGCCACGTTGGACAACAACCACGAAGCGGCGCAGGTGCTGACTGTCATCGAGACTATACGCGGCGCCGAACCAGACGCCAGTATCGCTATCCTGGTGCGTAGTCGCAGCCACCTTGGTCGGCTGACCGCCGAATTGGTCGCGCGCGGCCATGCGATTGCGGCGCGCGAAATCCAAGCCTTGGGTGCGCTGCCGTGCATCGCCGATTTATTTGCCCTGACCCGTGCATTGCTGCACGAAGCAGACGGCATTGCATGGCTCGCGGTATTGCGCGCGCCCTGGTGCGGACTGCGGCTCGCGAGCTTGCAACATCTCACCAGTCGTGTTGGCACGGTCCTGGAAGCTTTGGAAGACGAAGCCTGGTGTGCGGGTCTGGCGGCCGATGAGGCGAAGCGCGCGGCGCGCACATCGGCCGTGCTGCGCGCGGCCTTGGCTTGTGTCGGCTGTGAACCGCTGGCGCCTTTAATTGAACGGTGCTGGATCGCGCTCGGTGGCCCGGCCATGCTTGACGATGAGGCGCGCCTGGGCGACGTGCGCGCTTACCTCGATCTGATTGCACATTTGGACGACGATTTGCCGGCGCTGAGCATTGAGCGCATCGCGCAACAATTGGCAGGTTGTTACGCCAGCCCGCCAGCAGCTGCCGATACGCGCTTGCAAGTGATGACCATCCATCGCGCCAAGGGTCTCGAATTCGACCACGTCATCGTGCCGGGATGCGGTCGTGCGCCGCGCGCCGATGGCAAAGCCTTGCTGGCTTGGCGCGAACGTCGCGACGCGCGCGGAGCAATCGACCTGTTGCTGGCGCCGTCACCAGCCAAGGGTGATAGCCCCTGGTTCAGCTATTTGTGCCAGCGGGACAAAGAAGATGCGGCCGCTGAGGCGGTGCGCCTGCTCTACGTAGCGCTGACCCGTGCACGTCGTGAGGTGCATTTGTTCGGTCACGTTACGCACACCGACAATGACGAGCCAAAGGCGGCTAAAGGTTCGTTGTTTGCAATGTTATGGCCGGCCATCGGCGCGACCGTGAGCGCCGCGCTGCAGGGCGCGCCGGCCATCGCTATAGCGGCCAAGGCGCAGCTTGCGGGCCCCATGTTGCGTCGTTGCGACCCTGCCAGGCTGCCTCAACAGGGTTTATGCCGGGCGCCACTTAGTATCGAGATGCCGGTTGCATTTGACTGGGCCGGAACGACCGCCAAACACATCGGTACAGTCGCCCACCGAATCCTGCAGGACTTGGCGGCGGCCGCTTCCAGTCGCGCTTGGACCAGCGCCCTTGCAGCCTTTGCGCGCGGTCAGCTGCGTGCACTAGGCGTGGCGCACAGCGAACTTGACGCCGCGGTGGACGAGATTGGGCGGGCAATTGAAACAACGCTGGGCAGTACGCGCGGCCGGTGGTTATTTTCCCGCGAGATGTTGGAGGTCGAGAGCGAGCTGTGCCTGGCCGTGGTTGAGCAGGACCGCACCGCGCGTGTTGTCATCGACCGCACGTTTGTCGATGAGCACGCGCGTCGCTGGATCGTTGATTTTAAGACCGGCAGCCATCGCGGCGGTGCGCGTGAGACCTATCTGGATTCGGAACTCACGCGCTATCGCTCACAGCTCGAACGCTACGGCCGCATCATGGCGGGCCTCGATGCGCGTCCGATCATGCTCGGTTTGTATTTCCCGCTGCTCGATGGCTGGCGCGAATGGCCCTTGCCCGCCAGTCGTTGAGAGCAGTGCGCTCGCAGCCGCGCGAGCACGGCGCCTAACAGTGGCGTCGCAAAGAGAAATATCGAACCGGGTAGTGGCACCGGCTGCAGCTCACCTTCCACTCGCACATTATCGATACGCAGTGTGCCGGTAATCGCACTGGCGCCAAACCCGTGCAGATCAAGCACCAATTCGCGGGCGGTGGAGGCCAACTCCAGCGCCACATCGAAACGGCGAAAGCCGGTGCTGACCGCGCCACTGGCCAGCGTATTGCCCGCATGGGTAATGCTCCAGCTGTTGGGGCCACTGGCGGACGCGCGTAAATCGAAGTGCAGACTTGCGAGTACAAAGCGCTGTGCGCCACTCTGATTGAGCACCAGATGCAGCGCGTTAGTGCCGGTAAAACCACTCACCGACAGCGCCCGTCCAGGATTGCCCGCCAGATCACCCAGGCGGCCCACATCGTCGCGCCACACTGCGCTGGCGAGGCCAGGCGCAAGTGTGCCGGGACCCGCATCAAAACTGGTGCCGGGTCCATCAAAGTTGAAGGCTGTGAGTGTGCTGGCAGGCACCGCGACGGGCGCGCCGAGGATCAAAAAACTGGCTACAAAGCAGGCGCGCGAGCGCCCAAAACGACGGATATCCATATCCAAACTCCTTGTTGTTAAACCAACACCGTCCTGGTGCTGTGGTTCGGAGTATAAAACAGGTTCGGCGAGGAATCGAGACGCCGACGATGAACTAAGACGGGATTTCGAGTTTGAGCGGCAGCGAGGCCGGACCGGTCTCAACTTGATGGATAAGTTCCGACTGCCGCTTGGCACCGGTCTTGATAAAAATGTGTTTTAGATGTGTGCGTGCGGTGTTCACGGCAATGCCGATGTGGTGTGCTGCTTCTTCCAGGCTGAAGCCACTGGCCAAGGTTTGTACCAACACGATCTCGGCGCGCGTCAGGCCGTAGATCTGCTGCAGTACCTGCGCCGATACGGGTCGGTATCCGGGTGATTCGAAAACCAGTAATGCGACAGTCACTGCGCCATCGGCGGGCACTGGCGTTGCAACCAGGATAAGGCGGCGCTCGTCCGCACCCGAGAGGATGGTGCAGATTTCACTGGTGACCTCGTCCGGCGCTTGCAGGAGTCCGCGCGCGGCGGCTCGTTGCACCACACCCGCGAGATTGTCGTGGTCGGCCTGATCTGCGCCGCTTAGCTGCCCGCGCATAATGCTGACGGTGGCGTGCGACCGCAGTATCTGTTCGGCCAGCTGGTTTATGTAGAGCAGCTTTAATTGACTGTCGAGCAGCACGACGGCCATTGGCAGCTGGTCAAAAACAAAACGCAGTGCGTTGCTGGCCTGCGAAAGTGTCGCGACGCTCGCGCGCGTGGTCTTTTCGCTCATGCGCAATGCGATACCGAAACATTCGCCCCGCGCATCGTTAAGTGGTTTCAAGATGTCGCCGTCAACGTCGCCATCTTTTACTACCGATTGTGCGGCATTGAGTTCGAAGGTGCGTCGGACCAATGCGCCGGCATCTGCCGCGCTCATTTCGTAAAGCGACATCAGGATACTGGCGAGCGGTTGGCCGACGACACCTGCGCGCGTCCAACCGGTCAATTTTTCGGCATGTCGATTAACAAAGGTGATGCGCGCATCACGATCAGCAGTGACGATTGCTTCGGGTCCCTTCGTCTGGCTATCAGTCGCGAGGTCGCGATGTCGAGTCTCCTCCTGCTTATGTAGGGCAAGGTTGATAGCCGTCAGTAAATCTTTTGTGGTGAAGGGCTTATTAATAAAGCCGGCTGGCTGGGTAGCCCGCGCGCGATCAAGAAGGTCGCGATCGGCATAGGCCGAAACGTAAACCACAGGAATGTCGAATTGGGTGCGTATCCGGTGAGCCGCTTCGATGCCGTCGATGCCATCACCGAGGCGGATGTCCATGAGGATGAGGTCAGGGCGAAGGTCGCGCGCCTTTTCTATGGCTTCGATGCCGTCTTTGGCAATGCCAAGTACGTCGTAGCCCAGACCGCGCAACCGCATGCGCAGCGCACCTGCTACGGCGCGCTGGTCTTCCACAACAAGGATGTTTGCTCCCGCCAAGTTTGCTGCCACCGCCACTGCTGCCCAGGTGACTGACGGGGATTCGTACAAATCCTCCACCACTCATTCGTACTATACCGTATCGCGCTTAGTGCGCCACGCTCGCTCTATAACGCACGGACGTTCCTGGGACGTCGTTTAACGATCGTCGCGGAACTGCTTCTGGAAGAGTTCGCGACGTTCCTGCGCATCGACGGTGAGCGTTGCTATCGGTCGCGCCTCCAGGCGGGCCAAGCCAATATCCTCGCCGGTTTCTTCACAAAA
>JAYUQF010000453.1:0-8652 GCA_043756885.1 Pseudomonadota bacterium | reverse complement strand
CGTTGGCACACCCGTGGACACACCGCCCACACTGATGTTGTCGGCGCCCAGCACCGCCACCGCGGCGATCGTCAAGTTACCCGCCGAGGCGATACCGGCGTCGCCGGCGTCAACAATGCCACCCGGCGCAAACAGGAACACATTGCCCGGCGCGCGGCCGGCGGTGCTGACCGCCGCCTGAATACCGCTACCCGCAACTGCCGGCGGGAAGGTGGTGATAACGTTACCCAGCGCATCAAAACTCACCACCGGTGGTGGGATCGACAAGGCTGATTTTGCGCCGCGACCCGCATCGATATTGCCATCCGTGGACCAGATCAAAATGCTGCCACCATCGAGGGCAAATACGCGCGAACTATTGACGAGGAAATCACTGGCCGAAAAGGCGTTCAGATCACCGCTGCGTTGAATGACAACGCCCAACTGATCGGGTGTTTTGGGCAGCCCCGTGACTGCAGCCGCGCCAGCATTGATCGAGCCATAAGGTGCCAGCAGGTTGATGTCACCGCCGTCCAAGGTCTGGATACGGCTTAACAAAGAAATGATGTCGCCGCCTGCGCCCTTCTTCGGGAACAGGGTGTCGATGGCGGTGAAACCCTGTGAATAATCGCTGGCCGTTTCACCGGGTGTGGACGCGATGATGCCGGCTTGTTTGATCTCGTTAAAAAACACGCTGGTGATGAACTGGCGTTGGGTGTCGTCAGGCAGCGCCGCGAATTGTGCGAGCAGCGAGCCCGAAGCTTTGCCACCATTAACCACCACAAACTCGCGCAGGCGCTGGTCGTAATTGCGGCCTTTTTCCAGATAACGCGCCACGAAAGCCGCGTAGTTCGGCGCGCGTGCGAGTCCCGCCATGACAGTTAGCGACCCGGCGCCTTCAGCCAGTGCTGGATTGCGCAAACGCCCGCTGCTGATCAAACCATCGGAGGTGCCGAGATCAACGTCACGTCCGGCCAACACATCAAACTGCCCCGGACCACTGAACTCGAATCGTGACTGATTAACCTGCAACACACCCTGTGTATTACGCAACGTGGAAAACAGTACGTCTCGACCAGCACGCACCACGGTCTGATCCTGCGGGCTGACGTGCTGACCGGTGTAGGACAAATTGATGATGTCACGCCCAGCTTCGATCAACGCCTGCTTGGAGAGCGTGATCTCCAAGCGCCCACGGTCGTTGGCGCCGATATCGCCGCTTCGTGCAACGATACGCGCACTCACTGGATCGCCGCTATGTCCTGGCGTCGCACCGGGGCCGATACCCGGTACATCGGACAATAGCGCTTCAGAGAAACCAACTAAATTGTTGCCAGGTCGGGTGACCGACGGAATGCGCAGCGGATCGGTGTCGGTCAGTCGGATGCGGGTCTGAGTCTGATTGCCAGGCGTAACTAAACTGCCAGCCGCCAACAGGTCGAGTTGGCCGCGAGGCGTGGGCGCCAGGATCAACGAACTGCCCAACACGACGTTGCGCCGCAGACTTGCCGCTTGCAAAGTGCCCGGCGCGAGGGTCAGCGCGAGGATATCGCCGGTGTCGAAATTGCGGTCACCATAGGGCGCGCGTATGCCGCCAGCACGATTTTCCAGCTTCACATCGCCGCCGAGTGCGGTCAGGGAAATTGCGCTGCGTTGGCTGTAGGTCGAAAAGTACACCGTCGGCGCGCTACCAAACGCTGCGGAAATCTGGTTGGGGGACAGTGGTGTCAAGGTCGGATTGAATACCGATTCCAGGCTCAGCTTGCCACCTGCCACGAGGTCAAACTGTCCATCGCCCAGTTGCAATACCGTCGCTAACGGTGCGTTGCTGGACTGGACGATATCACCCCCTGCACGCAGCCGCGCAGTGCCGGCACCGAGCAGAAAAGAACCACTGCGAATGCTGCCCGCCACGTCGATATCAAGCAGGCCGCCACCATCAATCGACACGCCGCTCCGCCCGGTCTCGCTCAAGGTCGGCTGGCCCGTGGTTGGTAACGCGACGGTGACATCGGTCAAATCACCGGCGCTGCTGATCGATATTGCACCACCACCCAAAGCGCCTATGCCTTGCCTGAAAGCACCGACGTTCACCGCCCACGCCGTTGGCACGCGTCTACCGACGATACGGTTATCGCCGCCGATGCGCGACAACCAGTCAGGCAGCACCGACGTAGAAACACCGCGCACACCACCATGGGCGTCGATACGGATGTTGCCGCCGTTGCTTAAGTAGTCTGCGTTCAGCAGGACTTCGGTGAAGATCGGATCAAAGCTGCCGGTGCCACGCTGCTCACCGGCGGTGTAGATGGCCGAGTCAGACCCGGCCAAACGGAGCTCACCACCGGTAGCAATACTGATCGAGCCGCTGCCGGTGCGAATGCGGCGATTGTTGGTCAGCACCAGATTGCCGCTACCGGCATGTGTTGCGCCCATGTCGGCGCTGGCCAGATCAGCGCCGGCGCTTAATCGATAAGACCACGACGGCCCGCTCTGCACACGATCCCGCACACCGAGTTCAGGAATTTCTTCGCCGGAAGCCGGGTCGATATACGCTTGCAGGGCGATACCATCGCTGAGCGAGGCGTTGAACAGCAGATCGCCCTGCGCGCGCAATGTCAGTACACCAGGCTCGCCGTCATAACGCTGGCTCAGCAGATCCAGCGTCGAAGACAAGGTCAGATTGCCGCTGCTCGTTATTTCTATGCCGGGCACCAGATGAAAGCGGCTATCGGTCTCGCGCCCGAGCCGGGCTTCGATAGCGGCCGCGTTGCCCATGAAGATGCTTGCCTCGTCGGCTGCGATGTTGTTGAAAACGGTGATGACGTTAGCGCCGGCGTAGGACTTAAACGCTTCAAGGTCGATGCGCGCCGCGCCGCCGATGCGGGTATCTACGGCGTTGACTGCCACTTCGGTGCTGCCGATGCGCGGTGCGCGCAGCAACACCGTGCCGTTGTCGCGGCGTGTCAGACTTCCGCTGTTAGTGCCCGCCACATTGATGCCAAAGGCACCCGCCGTATCGGTGGCAGCAAGATTGAGCGCGCCATGGGTGGTGCTGATAGTGACTACGCCGCCGAGTTGGCCAGCGGCGCGGGCCGAGGCATCCAGGCGCGCACTCCCTGTGAGGTTTACATCGTTACGTGCGTGAAGCGCGATGCGACCCGCTTCTTCACCATGGGCATCGATGCGACCGCCAATGGTAATACCACCTTGGTCGGTGGTCAGGCCAACGTCCTGGGCCACGATCGCAGCGCCACTGTCCAGCGTCAAATCGCCTTCGCGCACGCGGAACCAACGTGTGCCACTAAAACCACCGGCATTGAGGGCCGCGTTAAGCGCTGCGAAGCGGGTATCGGCAGCCAGGGTCTGTGCATCAAACAGCCATGAGCCACCGCGTTGTTGGCCCCTGCCCGTCAACTTTGCACCACTGTCTACACTGATCGCACCGGCCGGAGCGCTGAGCTTCACCGCACCTGCGCGGCCAGCGCCACTGGCAGAGACATCGAGTGCAGCACCAGCGTCGAGGGTGATATCACCCGCCGCAGCCGTCACCTCGATACGCCCACCGGGCACGGCAACCTGCTTGCCACCAAAAACCTCTTTGCTGGCCGCGACATCGATTTGTGCGCCCCTGCGCAGCTGCACCCCAGCGGTGCTATTGAGTTCCACCCGGCCAGCGGGCAATACGATATTGCCGGCAAAATCGATGTTGTCGGCACTGAATGCAAGATGGCCACCGAGGGAAGTTGACGGTGGCAAAACCGCGGCGTTCGCGCCGCGCACCACGGCACGCGCGCTGTGCAGCGCCAGGCTCGCACCGCTGTTGGTAGTCAAACGCCCCGCGCGCAGGCTCAGATCACTAGGCGTCTCGAGGGTTGCCTTACCCACACCAAGCAGTTGTTCAGTGGCGCTCAGCGCGAGGTCGGCATAACCATCCACGGCAAACTTGCCGGTGCCGACGCGTATTTCACGCGCGTCCAGGCGCAAGGACGAGCCCGCGCCGATAGTGGCGGTGTTGGCACTCGCATCGCTGCGGCCACCGGGATTGGATAACACGATGCTGTCGGCGCTGAGCGCAACCGTATCACCGGCGTTGTTGTGGCCAATGATGCCGGCCGCGTTGATCACCAGGCGTTCGATATCGGCGCTTAGTGCGCCGTACAAATCGAGCGAGCTGCGAGCGTCGAGTATCAGTTCGTTTGCCGACAAAGCACGCAATTGCGCGCCAGACAATACCAGCCCCTCGCTGACACCAGCGACCTCACCCAGGCTGATACGCGAACTCGCAAGGCGCAGCGAACCGTTAGCAGTGCTTAGGTCGCCAAATACTACGGTGTTACGACTGCCATCGAGCGCGATGGAACCGGCCGCCGAAAGTTTGGCGCCGGCCTGCACCGTCACCGAGCCTGTAGCGCCGGTCTGGCCGCTATGTTTGACCCTTGCTTGCTGACCGGTAGAGGCTATCAAGAGGGCATTGTCACCTTCTAATACCAAGGGCGCGCGACGACTGACGGTGACACCACGTGCGTCCACACGAGCGCCACGGGCGAGCACAATTTCATCGCTCGCCACTACCAGTAGTTCTGGAAGTTTGAGGCTCGCCCCGTTTTCGATGGTGACTTGGTTGGCGACGGTGTTGATGACGATCTCACCGTCCGTGACACGCCGTTGCCCACCAAGCAACAGGCTTTGCGCGCCAAAAGCATTGAGATCGGCAGCCCGGATCTCGACCCGCCCATTCTGCCCGCTGACACGTTCGACCACCGCCAGGCGGTCAGCGGCAATATCCATTTCTGCGCCACGGCCACCGAGCGGCGTGCTGGCCAGTAAGCGGCCGGCCAGGATCAGCGAGCGAGTGGCGGCCAGGGACAAAGCACCCGCGTCATCAGGCACAGCGCTGAGACCTTGATTGGCGGCGAAAAAATCGCTGGCCAGAGTTTCGCGATATTCACCGCGCAGCCGCCAAGCTTGGCCGTTTTCTACGCGATATCCACGCCACGCCGTATCGGGCACAGCACCGCCAGCGCTGCCTAAGCGTCCCGCCAACAACGGTAAGGTATCGCTGGTCTGCCCTGACAGGCCGGGCACAACTTCGCCAGGCCGCTGGTCTGGGGTCAACAACACGGCGCCGGGCAATAGCGCATATCGCGCCGGTAATACCGCATAACGGCCCGCCGGCAAGACGTCGTTGGCGGCAAGCTCGATGATGGTAGCCGGATCGAAAGCGAAATCAGCGCTTTCCAGTGTGTCAAAAGGTGCAAAGCGCGAGTTCAGTGTTGGCACGATGGCAAACGAACCACTGCCGTTGTCTGCAGCGAGTATGTCGTTAGAGCCGCCTGGCCCGGGGATATGCTCAGAGGCGATCAGATCACCACCACCGCGCAGATCGATCACCGCCCCACGCGCCACATTGACGTCGGCGCCATTCAAGGTCACGCGTTTGTCGGGCATCGCAGTGATGAGACGCGTGACGACGTCAAGCGGATAAGTCCATTGCCGACCAAACTCGGTCTGGCCAAAGGGGATCAGCAGACCGCTACCCGAAGCGGAAGTCAGGCTGCCGGATAAAACGTTCAATTTGTTGCTGGCAGTCAGGGCAATCTGACCAAACGGCGCGAGCAGTGTGCCCGCGTGGCTGATATTCGCCGCAGTGATACTAAGACTACCGGCGGCCGAAAGTGGCAGTGTTTCATCCTTGTCGCTGGCACGGATAAAAACTGTTGCATCCGTGCCGCTGCTCCCCAGCGAGTAAGTGCTGAGCGTCGCGGGGTAGATACGCGCCGCGTCGAGCTCGATATCACCGCTAGCCCTGAAACTGCCGAGCAATTGTGTACCTGTCAGGTCCGTTTGCACGCGCTTGCCGATCAATCGCAGGTCGCCCCGGCTGCGCAAGACTACCTGATCGCCAAAACCCTGCAGCGCGAGATCCCCGGCAAGGTCGACGTGATCTGCCGTCACGCGTAAACGGCCAGTGCCGGCACTGGCGTTGCCTGTGCGCCGGAAAAAGTTGTTGCGCGAACCCAGTTGCAGGTAGGGCGCGGTGAGGCGCACCGCGCCGCCATCGGACACCAGCACCGAGGTATCGAGCACCAGAGACTGTGGCAGTGTCAGGCTCTGGTTGCCGACAAAACGAATCGAGTCGATATCGGTGCCGGTTAATATGGGTCGCGTCGTAAGCTGCAGCGCGCCAAATCCGCCAGCCGTGATTTCAGCACTGGGTACCACCAGTAAACCGTTGCGGTTATCGGGCACTGCCGCGCCACGCTCGAGGTCGGGCAGCGCAGCGGCGCCTATGACGATGCTGCGTGGCGTGGTCAGGAACGCCGGCAGATCGATCAGTTCGACCTCTGGCTCACGATCCAGGGGGTTCAGTGCCAGAGACAAACGGCCACCTTGACGACCACGCAGGGTGCCGTTCAAGCCCATGCCTTCGGCCGCACTCATCATGATATCGCCACCGCTGGCACCTACCGTGGTTGGCACGCGGTTGGCGAGCTGTGCAGGCGCCAACAAATCGAAGACCGTCGAAGTGCCCGACACATCGATGCGCGAACCGCGTTGGGTGAGCACATAACCGCGTTGGGCCGTCAGACTTATGTGCCCGCCGTCCACCACTTCACCCAGGCGCAAGCCCAACGCGTCCGGTGTAAAACGCACGACCGCTGGCGCCAGTAAAGCACCGTGACTGCCAAGGGTCACGGTCTGGGTCGCATCAAAACCACGATCGTTGCTGGCAAATGGATTGACGAGATCGAGGGAAATATCGCCACCTGGCACCGCCAGCGTGCCATCAACAAACAGGCGCGTATCACTGCTGAGCTTGATGCTCGATCGGGGATCGGCTTTCAGCATCGCGCCTTGGCCAATGCTGAGTTCAGCGTTTGAACCGGGCAGATTGACACGACGCTTAAATGCCAGGCTCAAGGCCGTTGGCAGACGCTCGGCGTCATCGAGATAACCGACCGTGGTGATGGTGTCGATATCAGTGCCGGTGAGTGCGCTCGCCAGGGTGCGGCCCTGCAGGCGATTTTGCTGGCGCAGATCGAGCTGCGTACCCGGTGCGACAGTGATGCCATCGCGGTTGGCATTGATGCGAATGTTGGCGAAGCCCTGCGCGCTGAACAGGCCAGGGCGCAACAGAGTCAGCCGCTCAGCCACAGCGCCCTGGTCCTGGATGACAAAACCACCGCCGCTCAAGCTCAGTTGGCCGCCTTCAAACAGCCCCAGAGCACGCAGCTCACCATCGAGTGTCAAGCGTGTGGGGGTAACGTCGTCACTGCTGAGGGTGATGGCACCGGCCTTGCCCGCCAACAGATCTCCGCGGTTGTCCTTTTGCCCGCCGCCGCCCACATCGATGAGGCTGCCAACCTGCAAATCCAGTGTGCCAATGGCGCGCAGATTGACCGTGCCACCATCGATAGCCAAAGGCCCTTGGCTGCTTGTGATGTTGAGCGCACGCGCTGCGCTTTCGTTCACCCATACACCCTGGGTATTGAGTTCGCTGCCGCTGGTCATAGTGAGCGCGGGTGATTGGTTGGCGGTATTAACGGTTGGGATGGCGTTCATTGATATCTGCCCGCCGGCGGTGGTGACCTTGCCCGCCACCTCGATGATGCCAGCGCCAACGAGGAATTCACCAAACGCGCCTAAGGTAAGCGCGGTATCTCGCGGCACGCTCACGAGACCATTGGCAAAGATCCCGACGCGGCCGAAGCCGCCCTTTTCGAACAAGCGCGGCGAAACCCGCAACAAGGCACCGTCGGCATGAACGACGGTTTTTGCACCGCTCCCTAAGCCCACGTCCAGCCGTACATCGTCGAGTAAGTAGTTCTGCGCAACTGCGGCGTCAAAATCGATGCTGCCGCTGCCCAGTGTCAGGCGGCCAGCCAGCGGGCGCTCATCAAAGGGCCGCTGGAAACCCAGCAGATTGCCGGGTTTGTGACGCTGAAAATCATCGACCTCGATGGTGCCCCGCAGATCACCATCGATGTTCAGGCGTGGTGCGGTGATGCTCAGACTGCCGGCGTCTTTGCCTTCACGATAACCGCGTTCAAAATTTGCGGATGCGCTGCTGAACAACTGAAACGTTTCGACTACGTTCCACTTGCGATGAACTCGCTCGGTTTGGCCGAATACACCGTCGTAGATGCGGCCCGGATCGGCGTCGCTGATATCAAACAGACGCCCACCCGAAATGAGCTTGCTGGTGTTAACAAAACCGCCGGTGTATTCCACTACGCCACCGGATACGTCCAGCACCGCACCGGACGCGATGGTGAGAGCGTTGTCGGAATTGAGCGTGACCGTTCCACCTGCCGATAGCCGTTCGTCCAGTGAACGACGGATACCGGCGGTTGCACCACTGACGTCGGCGAGCGGCGTGCCTTTGCGCAGATCAAAGGTTACCCGTTCGCCGCGCAACAGCCCATTTTTCTGTAAGGGCGCGTCACGCAGTTCGTTACCTCGCAGTTCGACGGAAACAAGATTGCGCGACAAGGGCACCTGCGCCTCGCGTGAACCTGCCGCATCGAGGCGGGCGTCCTTGCCGATGGTGAGCGCGGCTTCTTGTGTGCCTCGCGCGAGCTCGGGATTGCGCTGGGCCTCGACGCTGATAACACCACCACGCGCAGCAATTTCAGCGCCGCCTTGGATGTTCACCTTGTTGCCAAACAA